>NZ_JBIAWF010000009.1:0-261541 GCF_042895325.1 Streptomyces sp. NPDC001407 | reverse complement strand
TCAACGTTCTGTGGGCGATGATCCGAGACGGAGAGTGCTTTCACTCTTCACCCCCCGTCACGGGAGCAGCTTGACAACACGATTGGGAAGTTCCTTATCCGGTGGCGAGTGAAAGGGAGGTCACGGGCTGATGTGCTGGTGGGAGGCCCACAGTTCGGGCCGGCCGGGGGCGGCGGAGCGGGCCGCGCGGACAGCGGCGTCGAGGGCGTGCGCGGGGCCGGGGCCTGGGCCTGCGCCTTTCCCTTCGGGATCTGCTCCCGGTAGAAGGTCCGGGCGATCGCGCTCGCCGCGGCGTCACGGACGGGCCACAAGGTGCCGATCACGTCGCGGTACCCAGCAGGGGGGAGGGCGGCCGCCACGCGGAGCGACTCATCCGCCAGGGCCGCCGCACCCTTGGCTGTTCCGCAGCCGGAGAGGAAGGCGGGACCGGCCGCGGGCAGGTTCATCCCGTCCACGGCCTCGGGGGACAGCAACTCGCCGTCCCCCGAGGGTCAGGCCGCCTGCCGCGGCGGCCAGCGGGCGCGGCGACCGCGCGTCCGGCGAAGTGGAGCAACGGATGGCAGGGCAGGGCGGCCAGCACCCGTCCTTGCGGGCCTCGTCCGCGAGGAGGACGTGTCCGGCGAGCACAATCTCCTGGATGTCCTCGGCCTCGTCCACGGCCTCTTTCAGCCGCTGGAGACGGCCAGTAGCACCGGGCGCGGCGACGGATAGCACGCTCGGCGGGCCGTCCGGTGCTGTACGCGCCGGGCGTGCCACAGCGAGCGCAGCGTGGGCGCGTACGAGGAGACGACGCGGTCCAGGACGTTCTCGCCGGTGACCGGCACGTCCCCGACGAACAGCCCGGCCGCGTGCAGGGGCACGAAGGCCGCGGGACCGGAGGGAATCCACCACGACCGGGGCCGGTCGCCGGGCGACGCGGGGTGGCCCCAGGGCTGTGAGCACGGGTTCGGCGAGGCCCTGTCACAGCTCGGTGAGCACCTGACGCACCGCCTCGGCGGTGGCCTCGGCCAGCTTGGACGCCCAGTCGCCCGCCTGCTCGCGCGTGACGCCGGGCAACGGGACGGCGTCGACGCCCTCCGAGGTGACGAGGAGGGCGTGGAAGCCGCGTTGGTGGAGGGTGACGGCCACCAGTGGCCCGACGGCGGCTTCCTGGGAGGGACCGGTGAAGACGTCGTCATCGATCTCGCGGATCGGTTTGGCGGCTTCCCCGAACCAGCCGATCAGGTAGGGCATGCCCGGTGTGCCGTCGGCCTGGGGCTGGCGCACTCGGGAACCCACTGCTTGTAGCCGTACTTCGCCAGCCAGGCCGTGCGGGCGGGGATCGCTTCCTTGATGGCGGCGATCACGGCCTCGGTGGACTTCATGTCCAGCGCGGCCCGGCCGATTGCGGGCAGCAGATGCCCGAGGGGCTGCTCGGCCTTCACAGGGTCGGAGGCCCATACCTCGACGTCTCGGCAGGAGAGGATCTCGGTCAGGTCGGTCAGCCCGCCCTCGGACTTGCCCGAGCCGGGCATTCCCGTGATCAGCAGGTGCATGGCGTTGCGGCCGGCCTTGGGGGCGCCGGGGAAGTACAGGACGGCGGGTGTGCCGTCCTCGTACGTCCGACGCCCGACAGTGCTGACGCTGCCACCCGACTCGGATCGACGGCCTCCCGCTGCGGGCGATCGAGGCCGAGATCCACTCCCGCACCGCGGACGACGGGGTCCTCGGTGGCACCTACCGGCTCCTGACCACGCTCAGCGACCACTGCACTGATCTCGTCGACCGCCTGGTGCGCTTCTACCACGAGCGCCGGGAGATCGAGATCACCTAGCTGACGCTACGTCACGACACGCTACTCAAAGTCCGAGCGCTGCCCCCGAAGAACACGGTTGGCCTCACCCAGAAGACAATCGCAAATCCTTACAGATAGTCACTTTTCAGTCAGCAGGGAGCTGTCCAGTGCCCTGATCAGGCCGAAACCCCCCAAGCCGATCCCTTGGCCGATTAAAGTAATGGTGGATCAGAGCGCCGATCGGGTGAGGCGCGGTGGAAAGGTGAGTCGGTACAGATGAGCGGGGTGCCCACGCGGATCGGCCGGTACACGGTGGCGCGGGAGCTCGGCTCGGGCGGGATGGGTGAGGTCTTTCTCGCCTACACGCCGGCAGGCGATCCGGTCGCGGTGAAGGTGATCCGTAACGACAAGCTCGATCCACTGACGCGGGCGCGCTTCGAGAAGGAGGCGCTGATCGCCCGCACGGTGATCGGCACGAACCGGGTGGCCCGATTCCTGGACGCCGACCCTTACGCGGACCGGCCGTGGTTGGCCATGGAGTACGTGGCCGGTCGTACGCTGCTGGCCTGTGTGGACAGCGACGGCTTGCTTCCGCTGCCACTGGTGGCCAGCCTCGGGGCGTTGCTCGCGGAGGGTTTGTCGGCAGTCCACGCCGCGGGGTTGCTCCATCGGGACCTGAAGCCGCAGAACGTCATCCTGGGCGATGACGGCCCGATGATCATCGACTTCGGGCTGGGCGCGTTCATGGACGCCTCACAGGAGACGCTGTCGCACAGCGGCATGATCATCGGCACCGTCCGGTGCATGCCGCCGGAGCAGGCCGGCGGTCATCCGCAGGTATCACCCGCGGCGGATGTGTATGCACTGGGCACCGTCCTGCTGTACGCGGCGGCTCGCCACTATCCGTACGACGGAACACGCTGGGAAGCGATCGCGGCACAGGTGACCAATCCCGAGATCGGTCCCGATCTCTCTGGTGTCCCTGCGCCGCTGGCGCCCCTGTTGGAGTCGATGCTCGCCCACGCGCCGGGGAAGCGGCCGACTCTGCAGGCGGTCTCCGATGCGTGCGCGAGGATCCTCTCCGACTCCGGGATGACACCGGCCGCCGCCCGGCTCGCGCTGATCGCCCACACCAACGGGGGTGAGGCTCCGTCGGCTCTGAGTGATCCGCTGACGGTGTCGTTCGAGAAGCTCATCCACGAACAGGCTGACCTTGTCGAGAACGACGAACCGGCGAGCCCGCTGGACGACACTGCGCGGGCAGCGCAGGCCAAGGCCGACGAACCGGAGCCGAACCTGGACGAGCCTGAGGTTCTCCTGCCCGAGCCAACCCCGGGCACCAAGACGCGGAAGGCCCCACCGAAGGCGGGGGCGGCCAGGGGACGCCCCCCTGCATCGAAGCGGATCGCGGACGAGCTGCGTACGTTGTATGCCGCCGATCCCGTTCTGTAACTCCTGCACTGACAGTGCCGGGTGAGAGCCTTTGTCGGAATTGCGCGCTAGGACGACGTAGTCCGTCGTTTGCGGGCGCGTGGAGTGTGGGCGGCCGTCGGTGGCCGCTGGTGAGGGATCGGAGCGGACGTTGAGCGTCGAGGTGGAAGCCGTGGGCAGCCAGGGCGATGCGGTGTGGGACGCCTGGCTGCCGGAGGATGCTCCGGCACCGCGGCGAACCACCGGGTCCACTGGCTACGCCCCGGGGTCCCAGGTACTGATACGTGACGAGCTGTGGCTCGTCCGGAACTCCAAGGACGTCGGCAAAGACGGGTGGATGGTGGAGGTCACCGGCATCTCGTCCTTCGTACGAGGCACGGACGCCATCTTCTACAGCCGGCTCGATGCGATCCAGGTGCTGGACCCGCGGGAGACCCGGCTCGTCCCGGACGACTCACCCAACCACCGGCGGGGCCGCCTGTTCCTTGAAGCGGTGATGCGCAAGACGTTCCTGCCGCAGACCGAGCATGGGCTCGCACTGGCCGACGGGTTCCTCATGGACCAGCAGGTGCACCAGCTGCGGCCTGCCGAGCTGGCGCTGTCGCTGAAGAAGAACCCGCAGCCGCGGATCCTCATCGCCGACGTGGTGGGTCTGGGCAAGACCCTGGAGATCGGGGTGTTGCTGGCCGAGCTGATCCGGCGCGGCCGCGGCGAGCGGATCCTGGTCGTGACCCCGCAGCATGTACTGGAACAGTTCCAGCGGGAGCTTTGGACCCGGTTCGCAATCCCGCTGGTCCGTCTGGACTCCACCGGTATCCAGCGCATCCAGCAGGACATTCCGGCTGGCCGGAACCCGTTCGCGTACTTCAAGCGCGCGATCATCTCCGTGGACACGCTCAAGAGCGACGTCTATGCGCACCACCTGGAGCACACCAACTGGGATGCCATTGTCATCGACGAGTCCCACAATCTGGTCAACCGGGGTACCAAAAACAACGAGCTCGCCCGTCTGCTGGCCAGGAAGACCGATGCGCTGGTACTGGCGTCGGCCACCCCCCACAACGGTCGTGCCGAGTCGTTCGCCGAGTTGATCAAGATGCTGGACGAGTCGGCCATCGCCAACCCGTCGAAGTACGAGGTGAAGGACCTTGAGCACCTCTACATCCGGCGTACGAAGACGTCGGCGGAGGTACGCGACTCGTTGAAGGGCACCTGGGCGGACCGTGGACCATCCCAGCCAATCCACGTACCCGCTGGGGGCAAGGAACTCGCCGTCTTCCAGGAGCTCACCACACGCTGGATTCCGGCCGATCCCGACCAGCCGTCGGTCAGCAGGCACCAACTGGTGCCCTACCAGCTGCTGAAGTCCTTCCTGTCTTCACACAAGGCGCTGCTGGAGACCGTCAAGACGCGACTGGCAACGCTGGACAAACAACCGGCCGCCGAGTCCGCGAGAGGCGGGCAGCGGAAGGCACGCCCGGTCGACCCGGCGGTCCGGGAGGCGGAGCGCGCAGCCTTGCTGGACCTTCGCGACGTGGCCGAGCGGATCCAGGACGAGGACTCGGCGAAGCTGGCGGCCCTTCTGGACGAGTTGCGCACCATGGGCGTCGGCCCCGGCTCGGAGACGCGCGTGGTGGTGTTCTCCGAGCGCATACCCACGCTGAAGTGGCTCGCGGAGGCAGTCCCGGCCGCGCTCGGCTTCCCGCGCGGTACCAGCCTCGACGAGAAGAAGCCGTGGCTGGCCTTCGGCGGCGCGATGCAGGTCATGCACGGGGACTCCACCAGCGACGACGAACAGCAGGCCATCGTCGAGAAATTCGGGCTGCGCGACGACCCCGTACGCATCCTGTTCACCGGCGACGTCGCCTCCGAAGGCGTCAACCTCCACCAGCAGTGCCACCGGCTGATCCACTTCGACCTGCCGTGGTCCCTGATCCGTATCGAGCAGCGCAACGGCCGTATCGACCGCTACGGCCAAGCGCACCAGCCTGAGTTCCGGGCTCTGATCCTCACCAGCGACATCCCCTGGCGGACGGACGAGACGACCCGAGAGCCTCGTACGCTGGATGACCGCCTCGTGGGCGAGAAGCTGCTGAAGCGCGAGGAGGAAGCGCACAAGATCGAAGGCTCGGTGGAGGCGGTCACCGGCCTGTACCGGGCCAAGGAGGAGGAGAACCGCCTCACCCAGGACCTGATCGCCGGCCGGACCGTCGAGGAATCCATCAAGCAGTCCCAGCAAGGGGGCGCCGCGTTCCTCTCCGGACTGCTCGGTCAGGTGGGCGCCGTCCCGGAGCACCCCGAGGTCCGGCGGGCGTACGTGCCACACCTGTTCTCGTCCACCGCTGACTACTTCGACGAGGCGCTGCGTCAGGTCTGCCGCCCCAACCCCGAGGACCAGCTCTCGCTGCGCCGCGACGACGACGGCACGATCGCCTTCGAACCCCCGCGCGACCTGTTGTACCGGCTGAAGGCACTGCCGAAGTCGTACCTCGACGAGCAGCGGATCATGCCCCGGAAGGCCGGGCCGGGACGGATGCGCATCACCTTCTCCAAGGACCTCGCGGACCGGCGTCTCAAGGCGGCCCGGGAGTCGTCCAAGTCACAGTGGCCGAACGTCTCCTACGTCACCGACGTCCACCCGGTCCTGGACTGGCTGACCGACAAGGTGCTCGTCGAGGTCGGCCGACACCAGGCCCCTGTGCTCGCCGCCTCTGTGGACTCACCGACCTTCCTGGTCCAGGGCATCTGCTCCAATGCGCTAGGCCGACCCACCATCGTCGAGTGGATGGCAGTCCACGGCGACCCGAACGACCTTCAAGTAACGCCTCTGACCCCGGAAGTGATGGAGGACTACGAGGTGGGTCCGACGATGCCCGGCCGCGCCGTACCACGCGACCTCGGCGGCCTGACAGAACTCGTACCGGCAGCCATCGACAGGGCGGAACAGCACCTCCGGGACTTGAAGCAAGCGTACGGCGAGGAGATCGAGGCGATCCTGGCCCCGTCCCGCAAGCGCGTCGTGCACTGGCAGCAGGAAGCCTTGTTCTCTTCTGACGGGACGGGCAAGCGCGGGGTGAACCTTAGCGCCAGCAGGCGGCTGAGCCTGCTCAAGTCCCTTCGAACCACAAGCGAGCCGATGCTGCGCCTGCTCGCTGTCCTGGAACCGCTCAACGCCGCTGAGGGGGGCGCCGACCGATGAGCACCGACTTCGACTCCTTCAGCAACCGCGGCGACTACTTCGCCGCGCACTACTTCGCCGAGCAGCTCGGAACCGACCTGAAGAAAGGCCTGTTCGCCACCTGGGCCCTACGCGAAGGCGATGAAAACGACCCGCGGAAGACGCCCCGGGAGCTGCTCCGCTCGCTGCGCGGCGACTACCTCTCCGAAGATGTACGCGGTTACTTCGCCGAGGCCGCCAAGCACGACGCAGGAGACGAGGTCCGACCGAACACCCACAACGACCCCGAGTGGCGCAAGCGCCTCACCGAGTGGCACCACACGGTCCTGCAAGTCCTCGGCTTCGAGGCCACTCCCACCGAGATCACTGTCCACCGCGCCGGACGCAACCACTCCCTGACCGCGGCCTACCACGGCCACGGGATCATCGCGCTGGACTGCGGCTGGGCCGCCGACAACGATGCCGCCCTCGACGCGGCAGGCCCCGGCCGACTGCTGTATCCGCTCCAGGTCAGCGCGAGCGAGGCGTACGAGACCGGTCCGGCCCTGGCGGCCTGGCTGTTCCAGAGCGAGCTCGGCGAGGCCGGCGGCTCCCGTCCCCGCTTCGTCCTGTTGCTGTGCGGCGGCGTCCTCGTCCTCGCCGATCGCCAGTCCTGGAACGAAGGTCGCTACCTCGCCGTCAACCTTGACGCGGCCCTGGAACGCAACGACCGCGCCCAACAGGGCGAACTCGCTACCATCGCCGCACTGTTCAGCCTGGACATGCTCCGGCCCGGCGAGAACGACCAGAGCCGGGCCATCGACGCCCTGCTGAAGTCCTCCAGCGCCAACGCCGCCGGTGTCTCCGGCGAACTGCGCCACGGGCTCCAGCGCTCGGTGGAGATCATCGCCAACGAAGTCCTCGCGCGGATGGCCGATCCGAAGAACAACGTCACCCCGGCCGACATCGAAAGCCCCAAGATCCCCTTCGCCCGGGAACTCACCCGCGAATCCCTCCGCTACCTCTACCGGATCCTGTTCCTTCTGTACGCCGAGGCCCGCCCCGAGCTCGGTATCCTCCCCGCCGACGACGGAAGCTACGAGGCCGGCTACTCGATGACCCGCCTGCGCGAGCTCGTCGAGCGCGACGAGGAACTCGTCGAGGAGGAAGCCCGCAACGGCTTCCACCTGCACGAATCCCTGGACGTCCTGTTCAACAAGGTCAACTTCGGCCACCGCCCGTACGGCACCGAGGACGACGACGACCAGCCCGGGGACGACGAGGAGACCCGCAAGGCCAAGGCCGCCCGCCGCAGCGAGGACCGTGGCCTGCGCTTCGAACCCCTGCGCAGCGAACTCTTCGAGCCCGGCTCGGTACGCCTCATCGGCCGGGGCGTCGTCGACCCTCGCAGTGACGAGGACGACGCCCCGCGCTGGCTCGATCTGCGGCTGCGCAACGCCGCCCTGCACGAGGTGCTGCGGCTGCTCACCATGAAGAAGGGTAAGCGCGGCGAGCGGGGTGGCTTCATCTCCTACCGCAACCTCGGCATCAACCAACTCGGGGCCGTCTACGAGGGCCTGATGTCGTACACCGGGATCATCGCCGAGGAGGAACTGTGCGAGGTCGCCAAGGGCGGCGACCCGGAGAAGGGCTCCTGGCTCATCCCTTCCCACAAGCAGGACCAGTACCCCGACAAGACCCTCGTCCACTACGCCGAGGACGACGCCCGCAAGGGCCTGCGCGGCGTCAAGAAGTACGAGAAAGGCTCCTTCGTCTACCGCCTCGCCGGCCGCGACCGCGAAACCTCTGCCTCGTACTACACGCCCGAGTCACTGACCCAGGTCACGGTCGAGCTCACCCTCAAGCACCGCCTCGACCAGGAGCGCGACGCCGAAGGCAACGTCATCAAGACCCGCGCGTCCGAACTGCTCAAGTACAACATCTGCGAGCCCGCCCTCGGCTCCGGCGCCTTCCTCAACGAGGCGATCAACCAGGTCGCTGAGGAGTACCTGCGCCGCAGGCAGGACGAGCTGGGCAGCATCATCCCGACGGCGGACGCCCTCACCGAGAAGCAGAAGGCCAAGGCGTACATCGCCCTGCACAACGCGTACGGCGTCGACCTCAACGCCACGGGCGTCGAGCTCGCCGAGGTTTCTCTCTGGCTCAACACCATGCATCCTGGCATGCGAGCCCCCTGGTTCGGCCTCCACCTCCGCCGAGGCAACAGCCTCATCGGCGCTCGCCGTGCCATCTACGCGGCTGACGACGTCACCGGCAAGGAATGGCTCAAGGCCAAGGGCGCCCTGGCCCCCACCCCGCTCCCCTTCCTCAAGGAGGGCGAGCCCCAGCCGCTCCCCCAGGATGCGGTACACCAGTTCCTGCTGCCGAGCCCCGGTTGGGCTGCGGTCGCGGGCTCGAAGGAGGCCAAGGAGCTCGCGAAGGAAGGTCTCGAACAGCTCGCCACCTGGAAGAAGGGCATTCTCCAGCGCCCCAAGCGCAGCAAGGCCGGCAAGTCGAAGAAGGAGCCGGTGTCCCAGTTCACCAAGCTCCGGGACGCCGCCCGGCGAGTCGAATTCCTCTGGTCGCTCGTCACCAAGCGCATGGAGCTCTCCGAGCAGGCCATCGCCCGCCGGATCGATGTCTGGGGCGCTGACCCCACCGACCCGGAGTATTCCTTCCTCCACCGTCCTGACCAGGCGGTGGCAAAAGAGCAGGTCCTCGAAGACCTCTTCAACGCCGCAGACACCCCGTACTGGCGCCTCAAGAAGATCATGGACGCTTGGTGCGCATTGTGGTTCTGGCCCGTCGACAAAGCCGGTCTGCTCGACGGTACGGCTGGTGAGTACGCGGCAGGTCCCCAGGTGACGGGAGCGGACAGCCTCAGCCGCCTGCTGGACGGCGCGCCGCTCGTTGCAGAGCCCGCGCCTCCGGCCGATCCGAAACCGGTCGCCGTGCCGACACCCACACCCGTTCCGCGGTTCGTCGAGGCGACAGCGCTGTTCGCCCTCGGCCCCGAGCAGACCAGCTTCGAGGACCTCGAACTGAGCGCGGAAGACATGGTCGTCGAGGTCAAGCAGGTAGCTTCACTGGGCAGGGCCCAGGCCACCGCGCCGAAGCCGAAGCCGAAGCCGAAGCCGAAAGCCCCCGAGCGTCGACCGATCGTCCCGCTCAAAAACCTCGACGACTGGCTCGAGTTCCTGGAGGCCATGCTCGGCACGGCCGACGTGCCCGAGGGCACACTCATCGACACCTTCAAGGATCTCGATGCACTCACGAGCTTCGAGGAGACACTGCCCGGCTTCATGGGAATGGACACCGGCGACCCGGAGGACCGCTTCCCGTGGCTGGGGCAAGCACGTGATATCGCGAAGGAACAGGGCTTCCTGCACTGGGAACTGGATTTTGCGCTTGTCTTCACTCAGGCAGGTGGATTCGACCTCCAAGTCGGCAACCCGCCCTGGGTTCAGCCAACGTGGGACGAAATTTCCGAATTCGCAGAACTCGACCCGTGGTTTGGGGTTGTGGGTGGCGTCTCTCATCCCGAGTACGCCGAACGCCGTTCCCGTCTTGTCGCCGGGACTAACACGAAGGCAAGTCTCGCCAGACGCAATAGCTTCGCGTCAGCCAACTCCGCCTTCCTCGGGTCCGAAACAACGTACCCTGAACTGGCAGCCGAACAGACCGATCTATACCTGGCCTTCATGTGCGCGGCATGGAATCATGCAAACGGCAGCGGCATCTCCGGCATGGTGCACTCCGAAACCCATCTCACAAGCGCGGGATTCGAGAGGGTACGTGCGGCAGCACTGCACCGCCTGAAGATCCATTGCCATTTTGTCAACGGCGGAAACTGGGCCTTCCCTGAACCCGTAGACCACAACACACACTTCGGCGTCCACATTTACGGATCAAGCGGTGAGATTTCGTTCATTCAGCTGGGAAATCTGTACCACTCCTCCGTCGTGATGGATTCACTCAAGCATGACGGGAACGACCCGATCCCCGGCATAAGGATTTCTGGCAAGCCGGACTTGCGACCCCATCGGAGTCGTCTCATTCGAGTGGATGACCAGCTACTGGCCGAATGGCAAGATCTCTCGGATCAGAATGGCGAGCCCATCGGACACACGGTGCTATTCACCCCGACCACAACAGCCGAGCGTGCGGCCATGTCAGCACTCAGGAGCTATACACACCGCCTCGGAAAAACGGAGTACGTTAGTTCTGGATTCCATGAGACGGGCGCACAAAAGAAGGGCATCATCAGGAAGGGCCATTTTGAGCCTTCCTCCTATCATGAGGCCATCCTCAGCGGATCTCATATCACCACCTCAAACCCCTTTGCTAAAGAAAGCCCCAATCTGGGGAGCCACGGAAAGCCAGTCAATCTGGAGACGCTCTCCTCGGATGCCATCCCCGCAGTAAATTACCGACGTGCCACTTCTGGGACAAATTTCTCCGAATCCTTGCGAAAGTGGAACGACTCGCCCTATTCCGAACACTTCCGTGTCTGCTGGCGTAAGCTGACGCCAAAGAATATGGAGAGGTGCCTAAACGTTGCTCTGATCCCGCCTGGCCCAACGCACGTGGACGGTCTTTACTCAATGTCGCGCGGGGACGCCCATCTCGACCTATTGACCGTAGGCTTCTGGAGCACCCTGCCCGTCGAATACATTATCCGCCTGACGGGGAAGAAGAATCTACACGACCGAGATGTGCGCAAGATGCCCGTACCTCAGGCAGATCACCCTCTCGCCGAGAAGCTCGGACTAAGGACGGCCCGACTCAACTGTCTAACATCCGCATACTCGGACATTTGGCGAATTTCGTCCACTCAAAGTTGGGTGACGGACAGATGGATCCTGCCAAATCTCCCTCGCGAACCGTTGGGGCGCCCCATAGGTGAGTGGTCACGTTCAAGTCCATTGCGGACGGATCACGGCCGCTGGTGCGCAATGGTCGAACTTGATGCTCTCGTTGCAGTCTGGCTCGGCATGGATGCAGAGTCGCTCTGCACGATTTACAAGACCAGGTTTCCGGTTCTCTTTGAACGAGAAGAGAAAATGTGGTTCGACGCACGTGGAAGGAAGATCGCCGAAGACTACAAGATCCATGGACATGGCCAAACAAAGGAACACTATGAGCAGCTGCTAACTCACCTTGCAAATCCCGAGAGTGCTGCTGCACCCGACGGCTACATTGCACCCTTCTACAGGGCAGATCGAGAGGCGGAAATGCGAGCCGCCCACGCAGTCTTTCAGAAGCAGCTCAATGACGCCGTCGCCCGTGGCGAGTGGGATCCGGTGAAGCAGGAGGTGCCGAAGCCGTGAGGCCGACGCTTCAAGCACGCGGGCTCAAGGAGAGCCTGCTGCAGTATCTGTCGACGACGTACGCGCTCACCGACGAGGGCGCGCGTGAGGCTCTGCACCGGTTCCTCGGGGACGAGACGTCGGGGATGTTCCGTGGCCCGTATTTGCGGATCCGGACCCCGTTCACCGTGGCCAGCGAGGAGTGGCGCAAGCATCTGGAGTGGCAGCGGGAGGGCTTCAGGCCGTACGCGCATCAGGCGGTCGCGTTCGCGCGGCTGACCTCGGCGCACGGTCACACCCCGCAGCCGACGCTGGTCACCACCGGTACCGGGTCCGGTAAGACGGAGTCGTTCCTGTACCCCGTGCTGGACCACTGCCGTCGGGAGCGGGCCGCGGGCAAGACCGGGGTGAAGGCGGTCTTCCTGTACCCGATGAATGCCCTGGCCACCGACCAGGCCCAGCGCATCAATGAGCTCCTCACGGAGAACACCGAGCTGGGGAAGTTGTCGGCCGGCCTGTACATCGGTGAGCGGGCGGCGACGCAGTACGAGAAGGTGCGGACGCGACGCTCGGACATGCAACTGTCCCCGCCGGACATCCTGATAACGAACTACAAGATGCTGGACCTGCTTCTCCAGCGCGCGGACGATGCGCTTCTGTGGCGGGAGTCGGATATCCGCTACGTCGTCGTGGACGAGTTCCACACGTACGACGGCGCTCAGGGCACGGACGTCGGGATGCTGCTGCGTCGGCTGGCCGCCGCCGTGGGGGCGGCCGAGGAAGGCCGCCCGCTGGGGAAGATCTGTCCGGTGGCGACATCTGCGACGCTCGCTTCCGGCACGGACGAGGACGGCACTGCACAGCTGTTGGAAGTGGCCACCCACATCTTCGGAACGGAGTTCACGAAGGACTCCATCGTCGGGGAGAACCGGCTCACGGTCGAGGAGTTCATCCCGCTCGGCGAGGTGACCATGCAGCCGATGCCGACGCCCGACGAGCTGCTGGCGCTGCCTGATCCGGCGACCAGCGACGAGGCACTGCTGGATCTGATCGAGAAGGTCACGGACGTCCGTGACCTCGATCCCTTCGTGCTCGGGGGGAACCTCAAGCGGCATCTGTTCACTCGCGCGGTGATGCAGGCCCTCTGCGGCGGGGTGAAGACCAGCGCCGAAGTGCTGGACGTGATGTGGCGGGCGGGCGCGGCCGGCTGGTCCCAGGCCGTGGCACGGCAGCCGGAGAAGGCGGCCGAGGCGCTGGCGCGTCTCGTCGCGCTGCTGTCGTACGCTCGTGACCCGAAGTCCTCCCCCTCCGAGCCCCGGCCCTTCGTGCACGTCGAGGTGCATCAGTGGGCGCGTTCGGTGTCGCGACTGCTGCGCGGCGTACTGCCTTGGCCGAAGGCGGAGTTCCGCTGGGACACGGCCGGTGCGGCTAACGCGAGCGCGGCCGACAGCGGCCGTGCGGCGCCGGTGACGACGGCGACGTCGGGGCAGAGCGCGAACCTGTTCCTGCCGGCGATCTACTGTCGTGACTGCGGGCGGTCGGGCTGGGCGGTGTTCTCGCCTGAGAGCGATGACCATGACGTCCAGTTCGACACGTACAAGATCCGGCGATCATCGCTCGGCCAGGACAAAGCGCGGGTGCGGAACCTGATCGCTGCGACGGACCGGGAGGCCCGGGAGGGTTCCGGGGCCGCGCTGCTCACGGCAACCAGTGGCAAGGGAGGCTCGGCCGCGTCGCAGGGTGCCGGCGGGCTGCTGATGGTGCTGGACGGCACCCGTAAGCGGCTGCGGATGCCTGATCCCCTGAACGACTACGACCGGGAGACCAAGGAGCCCCGGCTGACCGCCCGCGACTCGGCGTTCGTGCTGGTGAACTTCGGGGAGACCGCGAACACGGCGGCCAAGGAGGACTGGTGTCCGGCATGCGGTGAGCGCAACGCGATCCGCTACCTCGGTACCGGTGCGGCCGCGATGGCCGCGGCATCCATCACGCAGCTGTTCACCGGCGGTGAGCTCGACAAGAAGCTCCACGAGGACAAGACGCTGATGTTCAACGACTCGGTGCAGGATGCCGCGCACCGGGCCGGGTTCGTCGCCAACCGCTCGTACACCTTCTCGCTCCGCGCCCTCCTCGCCGACCATCTGCGGCACGACGAACCGACCGCGCTGAACGATCTGATCGCGAACGTCGTCACCGCTACGACGGACAAGGACACCCTCTCTGCGGTGGTGCCACCGGACCTGCACGGGTTCAAGGGCGTGGACCGACTCCTGTCCGGCCAGGGCCGCGGTGGAGATCTGAAGACGTGGCGGCTGATCGGTCAGCGGCTGGCGTTCGAGGCGCTGATGGAGTTCGGCTTCCGGTCACGTAACGGCCGTACTCTCGAGCTGACCCGGACAGCCGCCGCACAGGTCCGCATCGGCGACCCGGCGGCCGTGATCGCACTGGTCAAGCAACTGCACGAGGAGTGCGTGCGGGACGGACTGCCGCTGGTCGCGCAGGACGACGCCCGCTACCTGGCGTTCGTACGCATCTTCCTGGAGCGGCTGCGCACCCGCGGTGCGGTCGCGCACCAGTGGCTGAACAAGTACGTCGACGAGGCGGGCACCAGCCGGTACTACATCTGGGGCAAGCGGGCTCCGGGCATGCGGGCCTTCCCGAAGGGCATCGCCGCCCCCGTGTTCCTCCTCGGGCAGACCAAGAACGGCAGCGAGTTCGACTTCGCAACCGGTCGGCTGTCCTGGTACGAACGGTGGGCCGGGCGGTGCCTCGAGTTGCCGCGTGAGCTGGCGCCCGAGCTGTGGAGCCGGTTGCTGCCCGAACTCGCTTCGATGGGGCTGTTGTCGGTGCGCACGCCGAACGACACCTCGGTGCGGGTGTACGGGCTCAAGCCCGGAAACATTGAGGCCCGGTTGCTGGACGACGAGCAGGTTCGGGTGTCGTACGTGCGGTGCCCTGTGTGCTTCTGGGAGCAGACGGTGCATCCGTCCCTGCTGGACCAGTGGCATGACCAGCCTTGTCCCTCCTACCGGTGCCGCCGGGGTCGCTTGGTGGCCGGCGACCGGCCCGAGGGTCTGGGGATACACCACCGTGACCGCGACTACAGGGACGACTACTACCGCGGGCTCTACCTCGGCGCGGGTACGTATCAGGTGGTCACCGCCGAGCACACGGGCATGCTGACGCGGCACCAGCGCGAGAAGGTGGAGGAGGCGTTCAAGCGCGGCGGCGGGTTCAAGGACCCCAACGTGCTCTCGTGCACGCCGACGCTGGAGATGGGTATCGACATCGGCGATCTGTCCGCCGTCGTGCTGGCCGCGCTGCCGCGCCGTCCCGCCTCCTACGCGCAGCAGGTCGGTCGCGCCGGCCGCCGTACCGGCAATGCCTTCCTGCTGACCATCCCCGACCGGCGGCGCCGTGACCTGTACTTCCTGGAGCGGCCGAAGGACCTGATCGCGGGCACGATCGTGCCACCCGGCTCCTACCTGTCAGCCGTCGAGATCCTGCGGCGCCAATACCTGGCGCACTTGCTGGACCTCGCCGCAGCCGGCCGTCTCGTCCGGGCGGACGGGATCGTACTGCGTGCGCTGCCGCACAAGGCTCCTCGCTTGTTCGGCCCGTCCGGCTATCTGACCGATCTGGTGGAGCTGGCCCTCGCCCAGGGCGAGGAGCTGGCCGACGGGTTCCTGCGGCTGTTCCCAACCGGCGTCAGCGAGCAGGCCAAGGCCGACTTGGAGGCGTACGCGACGCACGGCCTACGCAGCGCCGTAGAGAGGGCGGAACGCGAGTGGCGGCGTGCCGAGGAAGCCCTGCGGGCGCGGCTGCGCGAGATCGATGAAGCCCACGGCGAGCTACATGAAAGCGACCCGGACCAGGCCCGTCAGAAGGCGGAGCTGGACGCCGAGCGGCGCGGGGTGGGCAGGCAGTTGCTCCACTTGGGCGACACCTCGGCGCAAAGCGCCTTGTGTGACCTGGGTCTGCTGCCGAACTACGCCCTCATCGACTCGACGACGACACTGTCGGCGACGCTGTACGGCGAGGACGGCATCGACCCGAAGACAGGCAAAGTGGTGTACACGTCCGAGACCCTCTCGTACGAGCGTCCCCGCCGCCTCGCGATCCAGGAGCTGGCGCCGGGTAACACCTTCTACGTCAACGGCTACCGACACGAGGTCACCGGCCTGGAGCTGTCGACGGGCGGGCGCCAGGAGTGGCAGACCTGGAGGATGTGCCCGGGCTGCGGGTACGTACGCACTGAGAACGCAACCGCCGATCGCTCGCCGTGCCCCCGGTGCAAGACGAGCCAGATCGCCGACGACGGCTCCTGCCTGTTCCAAGTCGTGCAGCCGGCCACCGTGACGTCGCGGGACAAGCGTGAGGACGCCCGGATCCGCGACGACAAGGACGACCGCGATCGGCGCTCGTACACCGTCGTGGACGCGGTGGACATTCCCGTCGAGAAGGTCGAGGAGGGCAAATCCTGGCGGCACGACCGTGAGACCTTCGGCGTGGACTTCTGCCGCACGGCGATGATCCGCCGGATCAACGTCGGGCCTGTCCGCTACGACGCTCCTGCCCGTGACGACTTCGCCGGTCATCTGGTCCGGCTGAACCCGTTCCATGTGTGCACGGCCTGCGGTGCAGCGAGCGCGGACGGCCGTCCTGTCTTCGATCACGACGCCGATGCCCTGGATTCGGCAGCGGCTCGTGCCCCGCAGCTCAAGCACCACCGCCCGTGGTGCCCGCTGCGCCGCGGCAAGAAGGACGGCGTCACGCAGGAGCAGGTGCTGCTCGCCCATCAGCTGCAGACCGAGGCTCTACGGATCCTCATCCCGGCCGCGACCGCAGACGTGGACGCACGGGTGCACTCCTTCCGGGCCGCACTGCGGCTCGGTGTCGACCTGCACTTCGGCGGCGACCCGCAGCACCTGGACACCACGGTGGCGTCCATGCCGGATATCGACAGCGGCGAGCGCCGCTGGTTCCTGGTGCTCTTCGACTCTCTCCCGGGCGGCACCGGCTACCTGGACCGGCTCACCGACCGCCACGCCTTCCGCGACACCCTTGCTCGCGCGTACGAGCAGCTCAAGGCGTGTCCGTGTGCGGAAGAGCAGCGACGTGCCTGCCACCGCTGCTTGCACCGCTACACCCCTGAGCAGTTCCAGGACGTCGTCTCCCGACAGGCGGCGCTCAGCATGCTGGAGTCGCTGCTGTTCAAGGGGGACGGCGAGGACGGCTGGGACATCAGCGATGTGGAGCACACCGGGCTGGTCGGTCTGGACGCCCAGGTCGAATCCGACCTGGAGGCACGCTTCCTGGCCGCCCTGCGCGACTGGGTGAAGGTGACCGACGACGCGGCTCTGGACGAGGACGGCCACGCCAGCGGGCATCTGCGGTTCACCGACGGCTCAGACGTGATGCACTGGAGGCTGACGGCACAGCGGCAGCTCGAAGGCACCCGTACCGACTTCACCTTCACCCGGGTCGGCGGTCCGGTACAGAGCGTGCACGTCTATCTGGAGGGCTTCCGCTTCCACGCCAGCCGGGAGCACAACCTCATCGCCAAGAACGCGGCCCAGCGCACCCGGCTCCGCGCCGACGGAAAGATCGCCTTCCAGATCACCTGGGCCGAAATCGACCTGTTCGAACGACGCCCGGGGCGTACCAAGCCCGTCTGGCCGCCGTACCGGGGCACCGCCCAGGAACAGGCCAAGGCCGCGTACGAGCAGTACGGGGGCAACCGCGCCCACTTCGGCGAAGCCATCTTCGCCAACCCGATCGACACGCTCATCGCCTATCTGCGGGACCCTGATGCCACCCGCTGGGCCCGCCGGGCCCGCGCCCTGGTCACCGGCCTCACCGCTGTTCCCTCCACGACCCCCGTGGCCGCCACCGGCAAGCGCAGCGAACTCGTCGCCGCGCTGCGCGAACAGCTCGGCGCCTTCGGAGCCGACCGACGGGACGACAAGCCGGTGGTACCTGACGTCGGCGGCATCGGTCCCGTTCATGTCTTCCGCACCCAGGACGAGCATGGTCTGCCGATCGTGTTCGCGCTGGACGCAGCGGACCCCGACAACCTGCGGTGGACCGCCCTGACGATCCTCGACGACAGCGATGCTGTTCTCGACACCGACGAACACAAGTTGCGGTGGCGGTCTTGGCTGTACTGGACCAATATCACTCAGTTCCTGTCCCTCGCCGGCGGGGATGGTGTCCAGCTCGCGGCCAGCAGCGCTGCGGACTTCGAGGTTGAGGTCCTCGCCGTGTGCGGTGGCCTGGGTGAACTCGACTCGCTCACTGCAGCACTCGCCCCAGCGCCCACGCCCGTACCCGAGCCTGCCCTGCGGCCTGCCGCCTCGGAGCCGAGCACGGACTCACCAGCCGAAGCCGCCCTTCGGCAGATCATCCGGGACGCGGTCTGGGACGAGGACATCCTGGAGATCCTGCGCGAGGACTCCGACGAGGCACCTGACCTGCTTCGCCTCGCCGAGACGCTCGCCGAGCACGGCAAGCAGGCCCCGGTCTTCGGATTTGAGCTCGGCACAAGCCGCTGGCAGGCGGACTTCGCTTGGCAGATTCCCGGTCTCAAGATCGCCGTCGTCGCCGCGCACCAGGGCGACGAGGACGTCGAGGCCCAGCGGCGCGACGCCGCCTACGCCGAGGACGGCTGGACGGTCCGGACTGCCGCCGCATGGCTCGATCACCTCGACACCCTGCTCGAACAGCTCCCCGAAACGGAAGGCACCACCCGATGACCGCCCGGCTCAGCCTGTATCGCAAGGCCGAACAGGAGCTGTACAAGCTCGACCGCTCGGTCAAGGCCCAGTTCTACGACTTCTGCCACGTCTTCCGGAACAACCCGAACCAGCCGGGTCTGAAGCTGAAGAAGCTCAAGGGCGACTCGCGCATCTGGTCCGCGCGGGTCAACGACTCCTACCGCGCCCTGCTGACCCCGACCGGGGTCGACATGGACGACACCGAGAGCTGGCTGGTCATCGCTGTCCGCCACCGCAAGGATGTCTACGAAGAGCTCCAGGTCGCGGTCAACCGTGTCACCGGCGAGATCGAGTTCGTCGACCTCGCGGTCGTCGGCGACAGCGCCCTGCGCCGTGCCGGCGTCACCCTGACCCCGGCCGAACCGGACAGGACCGCGGCGCCTGCCGAGGCCGAGCCGACGCCGCAGCCTCTGACGGTTGTTGAGACCCCTCCCCTGCTCGCCGCGTACGGCGCCGATCAGCTGCGTGAGCTGGGCGTCGCGGACCAGCTGATCGAGCTGGCCCTCGCCGTCACCGACAGCGCCGAGTTGGACCAGCTCGTCGAGGGCGCGCCACTATTGTCCAAGGACGTCCTCTACGGCCTCGCCGCCGGCATGTCCATGGACGAGGTCCGCAAGGAGATCACCCAACCCGTCGAGCTCGGCCACGAGCCCGATCTCGGTGACTTCGCCGCGGCCCTGAGCCGTACCAAGGTCACCGCCGTCGACGATGCCGTACAAGCCGCCATCGACGAAGGCGACTTCCGGGCCTGGAAGGTGTTCCTCCACCCCACCCAGGAACGCATCGTCCACCGCCACTACAACGGCCCTGCCCGCGTCTCCGGCGGTCCTGGCACCGGAAAGACCATCGTCGCTCTGCACCGGGTCAAGCACTTGGCCGAGCAGCTGCCGCCCGGCAACAACAAGGCGATCCTGCTGACCACGTTCACCAAGAACCTCACTACGGACCTGCGCCTGCGTCTGGCGTCGCTCGTCGAGCCCGAACTCCTCGCCCGTGTCGAGATCGCTCACATCGACCAGCTCGCCGCCCGCGTCCTGGGCGAGAACACCGCACCTGGCCGGGGCCGGCAGCGCGTCTACGATCACGTAGCGCTGAACGAGATGCGCCAGCTCCTCGCCGAACTCGACGACCGCCGCTGGGAGCCCGAATTCCTCCTGGAGGAGTGGGAACAGGTCATCCTCGGCCAGTCCATCCCCACCCGCTCCGCCTACTTCCAGGCCCGCCGTGCAGGGCGGGGCCGCTCCCTGACCCGGCCCGAGCGCAACCACATCTGGAAGCTCATCGAGCAGTTCACCGCCCGCCTCGACAAGCTCGGCGTGGAGACCTGGGGCCAGGCA
Source organism: Streptomyces sp. NPDC001407 (assembly GCF_042895325.1). NCBI lineage: Bacteria > Bacillati > Actinomycetota > Actinomycetes > Kitasatosporales > Streptomycetaceae > Streptomyces > Streptomyces sp. NPDC001407. The sequence continues at coordinate 241,757 of NZ_JBIAWF010000009.1, read as the reverse complement.
TCCGAACGCGCCGCCCGCTTCGAGATGGAGCGTGCCGCGAAAATCAGGGCCCGGCGCGAGTACAAGGAGGAAGTCGGCGGAAAGGACCTCATCCACCGCGACAACAGCTCCGGCATGCGCTACCTCAACCACCGCTACCAGCACATCGTCGTCGACGAAGCCCAGGACCTCAGCCCCGCCCACTGGAAGATGCTCCGGGCCATGGCCGACCCCGACCTGCCCAACGACATGTTCATCGCCGGCGACACCCACCAGCGCATCTACGACCACCAGGTTGCCCTCGGCGCCCTCGGTATCAATATCCGCGGCCGCTCCTCCCGCCTCACCCTCAGTTACCGCACCACCAAGGAGATCCTCACCAAGGCTCTGCGTGTGGTCGACCCCGTGAAGTCCGGGCAGAAGGTGAGCTACGACGACCTGGACGACAGCACCGACAACCTCGCCGGATACCGTTCCGTCCTCCACGGCCCCGCCCCGGCCTTCACGCCGTACGACACCTGGGACGACGAGCTCGCAGGCCTCGCCGCCACCCTGGACGCCTGGCGCAAAGAGCTCTCCACCGACGAGAACGGCTCACCCAGAGACCCGAGCGGCCACATCGCCGTCTGCGTCGCCGACCGCGACATGGTCAGCCAGACCATGTACTACCTGGTCACCAAGGCCGGCATCACGTGCGCCGAGCTCACCAAGGAAGGTCCAAAGGGCGACGGCGAGGTCCACGTCGGCACGATGCATCGCTTCAAGGGCCTTGAGTACCAACGCCTCGCCATCGTGGGTGCCAGTGACGGCATCATCCCCCGCACCCACGTCATCGACCGCTACCGTACCGAGGATCCGCCCCGCTACGAGCGCGAGCAGCGGAAAGCCCGTTCCCTGCTGTTCGTGGCAACTACGCGGGCCCGGGACGCGCTGAACATCAGCTGGCACGGCAAGCCCAGCCCCTACCTGCCGGTCTGACTGAATGTCGGCCTCCTCACTCCCAGGGAGGCCGACATCCCTCTCTTCGCTGGGATCAGAAGCGCGAGAGGGAACTCGCCTCGTACCGCAGCTGGTACGCCCGCACGCCACCGCCATTCATCCGGTAGATCGTGATCGCGGACAGGAACTGCTCCTTCACCTCCAGGGTGCGCCGCCGCTCCTTCCCATCGATGTCGCTGATCCAGTCCTCCACCTGCTCCGGTAGTTTGAAGGCAAGCTCGTACGCACCTTCCTCGCCCAGCGGCGACAGCGTCCACTCCGCCGAACCGCCACTGCCGCGTCGCCGGATGCGCACTGCGTGATCCGGCTGGGTATCCGCGTACGTGGTGAATGCCAGATGATCGCTGACAGCCAGCGGCAGGATGAACGGCGCCGACGGGAAGCCCAGCAGCAACTCGGCATGGCTGTTCTGCTGGAGCGCAGCCGCAAAGCCTGCGATGGCCGCCTTGGCCTCGTCCCGGAATCTGCCGTTCGCCGGCGCCGCCGTCGGCAGCAGTCCCGGAGACGCGGTCCAGGTCCCCAACTCCTTGCGCAGCTCCGTACGCACCCACGTCACCGGGAATGTCCCGGACGCACCGAGGTGGAACTGTGCCTGTTCCAGCGTATACGCAGTGGTACCGATCGCCCCGAGCAGCCATGCGAACGAGGCACCCGACAGATCCACCAGCGAGATCTGGTGCGCCAGGGCATACTTCTGGGCGTCCGCCGTGAACCCACTCGTCGAGAACAACGCGTACGCGTACTGATACCGCTGCCGCGGCCTTCTGCCATCGCGCATCATGAAATTCTCGTTCACGTCGTGCAGTACACCGTGGGCGTTGCGCACGATCTCCAGTCCGCAGCGCTCCTGGTAGAACTTTGCCTCCAGGAACAGCCTCACCGGCATCGAGAAGGCCGGCGTAAACGCGAACTCCCCCAGTGCGTCCACCTGATGCAGCGCGCCGCGTCCCCGCACCCGGAGCGTGCTCCCATCGGTCACCAGCTCCTCGGGATCCTGACTCTCATGCACCAGCAGGCGGTAACCAGAGGAGCGCAGGAGCCAGGCCAGCGCCTCCTCCAACAGATACCCCCGCAGTACCGCGCCCTTGACCATGGTCAACCCCCTACGTCCCCGAACAGAGCCTCTTGATCATCCCATGCCCCCTCGGCAGACGCCGGACCACAAGGATCATCTGACCAGCCCGCCCGCCCCACCCCGCTGCTTGGAACAATCGGCATTGCGCCTCGAGGTGGGCTCCGGCAAGATCCCGCACATCGGCCTCGGCCTCAGCAAGACGCGACATGACCCCCGCTATGCCACCCTTCGTACGGAACAGCGGGGCAACAAGGGAGCACACACGGCTGGAGTGGCCGGGCGCACGCCCTCCCCCGCACTCGGCCCCACCGCCGACGGACCTGGCCTTACGCCCCACCCTGGACTGGCTGCACGCCCTTGGTCGGTCTCTACGGCCTGTGCCATGCAGTACCGCAGGAAGCTCCCCCTGCCTGTGCCACCCCCCAAGATCCGGACCAGGTGCGGACCAACCGACTCCGCATCGGCGTTTTCCACCCATTGCCGCAGGTCAGAGACGGGTGAGACCTTGTACCACAAGGAGACGAAGAATCTGCTGGTGAGCTACTCGGCGAAGAAGTTGGGGTTCTTCTAGGGGCTTTCCCGCGTGGGCGGGGGCTCGTGACCCGGGTATCTACTCGCTTCGCGCGGGGGCACGTAGGGGTCCCCGTGTGGGCGGGGAGCCCCTGCCGTGGAGGCGCCCGGTCGCCTTACTGCTGGGAGCCCCGCGTGCGCGGGGAACACCAGATAGGCGAGGCCGACGTCCGCCACGGCGTCGAGCAGGGCGGGGTAGATGAGGTGGGTCTCCCCCTCGTCGATGCCGTTCACGGTGTTCGCCGGGGAGATCCGCAGGCCCACCCGCTCGGGGCCGATCGCCTCGGCCACGGCGCGGACGACCTCGTCGACGAACCGTACGCGATGGGCGACCGGCCCGCCGTAGGCGTCCGTCCTGCGGTTGGTGTTCGCGGACAGGAACTGGTGGAGGAGGTGGCCGTTGGCCGCGTGCACCTCGACCCCGGCGAAGCCCGCCGCGACGGCGTTGCGGGCCGCCTGGGCGAAGTCGGCGACGGTCGTGCGTATGTCGGCCGCGGTCATCCCACGGGGCACCACCGAGGGGCGGCGCCCGGCCGGGGTGTGGATCGTCTCGGGGAGCGGCACGGGCGAGGGCGCGAGGGGCATCAGACCGCTGTTGTCCGGGTGGCCGACCCGCCCGCCGTGCTGCAACTGAAGGAACATCCGCCCGTCCCCCGCCCGTACGGCGTCGGTGACCCGGCGCCATCCGGCCACGTGCTCGGGGCGGTGGATCGCGGGGATGTTCGGGTACGTCTGGCCGACGGCGTTCGGCGTGGTGCCCTCGGCGATGATCAGGCCGGCGGAGGCACGCTGCGCGTAGTAGGTGGCCATCATGGGCTGCGGCACCCCGTCGGCTCCGGCCCGGTTCCGGGTCAGCGGCGCCATGACCAGGCGGTTCGGCAGGTGCAGGGGGCCGAGGCGGAAGGGTTCGAAGAGGCGGTCGGCGGTGGCTGTGTTCGTCATGCCCGTACCGTAGGAGTTGACACTGATGTCAGGTTCAAGCTCCGTCGTGAGCCGGGAGGGGAACGCGTGCGCATCGGGGAACTCGCCGAACGGACGGGCGTGAGCGAACGCTCGCTGCGCTATTACGAGAAGCAGGGACTGCTGACCGCCGAACGCACCCCCGGCGGGCACCGCGAGTTCGGGGAGTGGGCCGTCGAGCGGGTCATCCGCGTCCAGGCGCTCTACGCCGCCGGCCTGAACAGCACGAAGATCGGGCACCTGCTGCCCTGCATGCGGGACACCGACGGCGGCCCGTCCGAGCGGGCCACCGGCCGGCTGCTCACCGAACTCGCCGAGGAGCGGCAGCGCATCGACCGCCTGATCGCCGACCTGGTCCGCTCCCGCGAGGTTCTGGACGAGGCCATCGAGGCGGCGTCGGAGGTGGTGGAGGCCCGTCGCTGAGCGGCACGGGCCTGCGCCGGGGGCCCGTCGCTGAGCGGCACACACCGACGCCGGGGACCCCCGAGCAGGACACACCGACGCCGGGGGGCGCGTCGCCCAGGCGACGCGCCCCTGGCCGACCGGTCAGGCCTGCGCGGCCTCGGGCCGCCGTGCCGACGCGATGAGGTAGCCCATCTCCGGCATCTCCAGGTTCTCGCCCTCGGCCGGCTTCAGCTTCGCGAAGACCTCGGGGTCGATCTTGGAGGCCAGCTCGCTCATGTTCTCGGCGAGCGCCTTGCCGAGCCGCTTGACCGACTGACGGGTCGTGTTCTCGCTGACGTCGAGGACCTCAGTGCAGCGCAGCCCCGCCTCGCGCATCAGCGTGGGGTACGCCTCGAAGGACGCCGGCGACTGCGTGTGGTAGCGCTTGAGGATGCCCTCGATGACCGGACGCCGGGCCTCTGAGATCTGCTCCCGCTCGTAGTTGTCCGTGAGCGTGAGCCGGCCGCCCGGCCGCAGCACACGGGCCGCCTCGGAGAGCGCCGCCTTGCGGTCGGGCATCTGCATGACCGACTCCAGCATCCACACGGCGGAGAAGGAGGCGTCCTCGAAGGGCAGGTCCATGGCGTCACCGTGCAGGAACGTGACCTTGTCGGCCAGACCGGCCGCGACGGCGGCCTCGTTGGCCTTCTCCACCTGCTTGAGGCTGACGCTGATGCCGACCACCTCGGCCCCCGTCACCTGGGCGAGCCTGATCGCCGGGCCGCCGACGCCGCAACCGATGTCCAGCACCCGGTCGCCGGGGCCGACCTGGAGCCGCTGGATCATCATGTCGGTGAGGCGGTTGGCCGCGTCCTCCAGGCCGGTGGTGTCCTCCTGGCCGTCCCAGAAACCGACGTGGATGTTCGGCCCGTACAGCGACGCGTCGAACGCGCCCACCAGCTGGTCGTAGAACTCGCCGACCTGCTCACCGACGGGCGTGAAAGTCGAAGACGTCATGGTGTTTCTCCCCGAGATATGCGATCTGTGAAATGCGATCTATGGATATGTGAGCTGTGTTGAACGGGAAGCCCCGGCGCGGCACGCGGAACGCGTGCGCGCGCCTTCCGGCTTCCTCTTTCCCGCGCGTCGAGCGATCGCCGGGCCCGGCCGGATGCCGGGCCCGACGCATCACACGTTCTTCGCAAGCCAGTCGAGGACCGCCTGCGCGGTGGCGCCGGCGTGGTCCTCCATCATCGTGAAGTGGTCGCCCGGCACTTCGATCCGCGTGACCTCGTCGCCCCACGCGGACTCCTCGTCGACCCCCTCTTCCGACCCCGTGAAGGTGTCCTCGGCCTTCACCGCCAGGATGGGGGCGTTGACGGGCGCCGGCCCCCAGGTGGAGAAGAGGCGCAGATAGCCGCCCATCGCGGTCAGCCGGCCTTCGTCGACCACGCCGAACATCTTCTCGCGGTCGAACATCTTGCCGGACAGGTTGGTCTGGATCCAGGGCAGCGCCTCACTGCGGGGCAGATAGGTGTCCAGCATCACGACCGCCGACGGGGTGATGCCGCGCTCCTCCAGCAACCCCGCGACCGCCTGGGCGATCCACCCACCCGACGAACGGCCGACGAGCACGAACGGTTCCTGCCCGACGCTCCGCAGCACCGCCTCCGCCTGCATCTCGACCACCGCGTCGACGCTCGCCGGAAGCAACTCACCCTTCCCGAATCCAGGTTCGGGCAGGACGGTCACGTCCCGGCGCCCACGGAAGCCCGCGGCGAAACGGGCGTACTCGCGGGCGCCCGAAATGGCCACCAGCGACGGGAAGCACACCAATCCCGGCGCCGTGCTGCCCTTGGACAGCCGGACGAGCTTGGGCGGGCTGGTGAGTTCGGCGGCCGTACGGAACGACGGGCGCAGCCGGGCCGCCGCCATCAGCAGCTGGGTGCCCGCCACGTACTCCCCGTCGGCGCACGCCTGCCGGTAGAGCGACTCGATCGTCGAACCGGCCGTGCCCGCGCCCCCCGTGACCGCCGCCGGCTGTCCGGTGCCGCCTGCGGCGGGTTCCGCCGGGGCCGGCCGGCTGCCCGTCGCCCCCGGCAGCAGCTGGGTGCGCAGATAGGCGGCGAGCGCGGCGGAGGTGGTGTGGTCGAAGAGCAGTGTCGCCGGCAGGGTGAGGCCGGTGACGTGGTTGAGCCGGTTGCGGATCTCCACCGCCGTGAGCGAGGTGATGCCCAGCTCCAGGAAGGCGTGGTCCTCCTCGATCATGTCCGGTGAGTCGTGACCGAGCACGGTCGCGGTGTGCGTACGCACCAGCTCGGTCAGGGCCCGGTCCTGCTCCGCCGCCGTCATGCCCGCGAGCCGCTGCGCGAGCGGCACCTGCCCCGCGTCCGCACCGCCGGAGGCGGAAGCGGAGTCGGCCGCCCTGCGGGCCGGCACCCGCACGAGACCGCGGAACAACGGAGGCGTGCCGACCGAGGCCGCCTGCGCCCGCAGGGCCGCGAGGTCCAGGCGCATCGGGACCAGCAGCGGATCCGCCGGTCCGGCGCCGTCCGCCGCCGCTTCCGCGACCGCCAGGTCGAACAGCGCGAGCCCCTCCTCGGAGGTCAGCGCGGCCACTCCGGAGCGGTTCAGCCGCTTGACGTCCTCGTCCTCCATGTTCCCGGTCATGGCGCTGCGTTCGGCCCACAGGCCCCAAGCCAGCGAGACGGCGGGCAGCCCCTCGGCCCTGCGGAGCTGGGCCAGCGCGTCCAGGAAGGTGTTGGCGGCGGCGTAGTTGGCCTGCCCGGCGGCGCCGAAGACGCCCGCGGCCGACGAGAACAGCACGAACGCCGACAACGGCAGCTCCCTCGTCAGCTCGTGGAGGTTGACGGCCGCGTCCACCTTCGGGCGCAGCACCGCGTCCATGCGCTCCGGCGTCATCGAGGCGAGGACGCCGTCGTCGAGGACACCGGCCGCGTGCACCACACCGGTGAGCGGGTGTTCGGCCGGTACGCCGGCGAGCAGCTCCGCGAGGGCGGAGCGGTCGGCGGCGTCACAGGCGGCCAGGCGCACCGTGGCGCCCAGGGCGGTCAGCTCCTCCACCAACTCGGCCGCACCCGCGGCCGCGAGGCCACGACGGCTGGTCAGCAGCAGGTGCCGCACACCGCGCTCGGCCACCAGGTGCCGTGCCACGAGAGACCCCAGCACACCGGTCGCACCGGTGAGGAGCACCGTCCCGCCCGGCTCCCACACCGGGGCGGTGACGGATTCGTCCCCGCTGCCCTGCGGGCTGCCGACGGCCGCGCGCACCCTGGCCAGCCGAGGAGCGAGTGCCCGCCCCGCGCGCACCGCGAGCTGCGGTTCGTCCCCGCCCAGCGCCTGCGGCAACGCCGCGAAGGATGCCTCCTGCTCGTCGAGGTCCAGCAGGACGAACCGGTCGGGGTTCTCCGACTGTGCCGCCCGTACGAGACCCCACACCGCCGCGCGGGCCGGATCGGCGACCGCGTCCCCGGGCCGCGGGGCGACCGCCCCGCGGGTGACGAAGACCAGCCGGGACCGCCCGAACCGCTCGTCGGCCGACCACGACTGGACCAGCCGCAGCGCCCGGTGCACCGCGTCACGCACCTGCTCGGCGGACAGCACCGGTGACCCGTCGGAGGTGTCGGACACCTCGGCGGAGAGCGGAACGAACACCAGGTCCGGTGCCCTCCGGCCGGCCTCCATGGACTCCGCCAGAGCGGGCAGGTCCGCAAACCTCTCGGCCTGTGCCCCCACTGTCCCTGCCGACTTCAGGGCCGTCGGCAGCTGCGTGCCGTCGCCACCGAGCACCGCCCACCCACCGGGGAAGGCGGGCGCGGCGGCCACCGCCACCGGGGCCCAGTCCAGCCGGAAGAGGGACTCGTGGAAAGACCCGTGCGCCCGGCTGAGCTCCTCCCGGGAGATCGCACGCGTCACGAGCGAGTCCACCGAGAGCACCGGCCGGCCCGACTCGTCGACCGCCGTCAGCGCCACCGCGTCCGGGCCGGCCGGGGCCAGCCGGACCCGCAGCACGGACGCGCCCGCCGCGTGCAGCGCCACACCGTTCCAGGCGAAGGGGAGCCGGACACGTCCGGTGTCCCCCGGCTCCGCTCCGTCCGCGGTGGCGGTGCCGGGCAGCCGGACGAACCCACCGAACGCCATCGCGTGCAGCGCCCCGTCCAGCAGGGCGGGGTGGACCCCCAGGTCTCCGGCCTCGGACCACTGCTCCTCGGGCAGCCGGACCTCCGCGAACACCTCCTCGCCCCGGCGCCATACGGCACGCAGCCCCTGGAACGAGGGACCGTAGCCGAAGCCGTTCCGCGCGAACCTCTCGTACAGGCCCTCGACATCGACCGCTTCCGCGTCCGCCGGAGGCCATGCCTCACCGGACCCGGAGCCGGACACGGGTGCCCCGTCCGCGAGCGCGCCGGTGGCGTGCCGCGTCCAAGGTCCGTCCTCCGCCTGCGAGTACACACTCACCGAGCGTCGGCCGAGCTCGTCCGGGCCGTCGACGGCGACCTGGACCCGCACCGCGCCGTCTTCGGGCAGTACGAGGGGAGCCTCCAGCGTCAGCTCCTCCACCCGGCCGCAACCGACCGCGTCCCCGGCCCGCAGCGCCAGCTCCACGAAGGCCGTACCCGGCAGCAGCGTGACACCGGCCACCGCGTGATCGGCGAGCCACGGGTGCGTACGCAGCGACAGGCGCCCTGTCAGGAGCACCCCGTCGGAAGCGGGCAGGGTCACTGCCGCACCGAGGAGCGGGTGATCGGCGGCGGACAGACCGGCCGAGGTGACATCACCTGCTGCCGCGGAGGCCGACTCCAGCCAGTAGCGCTGGTGTTGGAAGGCGTACGTGGGGAGGTCCACGCGACGCGCACCCGTGCCGTCGAAGAGCTTGGCCCAATCGACGGACGCCCCGCCTACGAAGGCTTCGGCGACGGAGGTCAGGAAGCGGTCGAGACCGCCCTCGTCGCGGCGGAGGGAGCCGACGGCGGTGATGCTGTGGTTCTCGGCGGTCTGCTCAATACCCATGGTCAGGACCGGGTGAGCACTGGACTCCACGAACAGACGGAAACCGTCGTCCAGGAGCGCCTCGACGGCTTCCTGGAAGCGGACCGTCTGACGCAGGTTTCGATACCAATAAGCAGCGTCGAAACCGCTCGTCTCCAGCACGCCACCGGTCACCGTCGAATAGAACGGCACGGACGCCGGGCGGGGAGTGATTCCGGCGAGGTCCCGCAGGAGCGCGTCCTCGATCTCCTCCACATGCGCGCAGTGCGACGCGTAATCCACCGCGATCCGACGAGCACGAATGCCGTCCGCCTCACAACCGGCGAGGAGCTCATCGAGGGCGTCGTTGTCACCGGAAACCACGACCGTGGCCGGGCCATTGACCGCCGCAACCGCCAGACGGTTGTCCAGCCGCGCCTCAACCGCCTCCACATCCAGGGAGACCGAGACCATCCCGCCGCGACCGGACAGGACCCGCAGCGCCTTGCTCCGCAGCGCCACCACCTTCGCGGCATCGGCCAGGGAAAGGGCACCCGCAACGCACGCGGCCGCGATCTCACCCTGCGAGTGACCGATGACGGCAGCAGGCTCCACACCCGTCGAGCGCCACATCTCCGCCAGGGAGACCATCACGGCCCACAGCACCGGCTGAACGACGTCGACCTGCTCCAGCCAGGCGTCGTCCGCGCAACGCAGCAGATCGGTCAACGACCAGTCCACGTAAGGCGCCAGCGCAGCCCCGCACTCCGCGATCCGCTCCGCGAACACCGGCGAAGACTCCAGCAGACCGGCAGCCATACCGACCCACTGCGACCCCTGCCCCGGGAACACGAACGCCACGCGGCCCTCCGCACCCGCGACACGGCCCCGCACCACACCCGGAACCTCGCGCCCCTCGACCAGCGCGCTCAAACCATCCCGGTGCTCCGCCAGGACCACAGCCCGGTGCTCGAACACACCCCGGCCGGCCGCCAGCGAGAACCCCACGTCCACAGGCGACAGCTCACCCACATGCGCGAGCAACCGCTCTGCCTGCCCTCGCAACGCGGCCTCGGACTTCGCCGACACCACCCACGGCACCGTCGGCAGCGGCCGCTCCGGGCGCTGTTCCTCGATGTCCGGCTGGGGGGCCTGTTCGAGGATGATGTGCGCGTTGGTGCCGCTGAGGCCGAAGGAAGAGACGCCGGCCCGGCGCGGCCGCTCGGTCTCGGGCCACGAGGTGGTCTCGGCCAGCAGCTCGACGGCTCCGGCCGTCCAGTCGACGTGCGGCGACGGCTCGTCGATGTGCAGCGACTGCGGCAGCACGCCGTGTCGCATCGCCAGGACCATCTTCATGATGCCCGCGACGCCGGCGGCGGCCTGGGTGTGGCCGATGTTCGACTTGATCGAGCCGAGCCACAACGGCCGCTCCACCGGCCGGTCCTGGCCGTACGTGGCCAGCAGCGCCTGGGCCTCGATCGGGTCACCCAGCGTCGTGCCCGTGCCGTGCGCCTCGACCGCGTCCACCTCACCGGCCGACAGTCCGGCGTTCGCCAGCGCGGCTCGGATGACCCGCTGCTGCGACGGACCGTTCGGCGCGGTCAGACCGTTGCTCGCACCGTCCTGGTTCACCGCCGAGCCACGCACGACCGCCAGCACCTCATGGCCGTTCCGCCGCGCGTCCGACAGGCGCTCCAGCAGGAGCATGCCGACGCCCTCGCCCCAGCCCGTGCCGTCCGCCGCGGCCGCGAACGGCTTGCAGCGGCCGTCCGTGGCCAGGCCGCGCTGGCGGCTGAACTCCACGAACGTCGCGGGGGTGGACATCACGGTGACGCCGCCGGCCAGCGCGAGCGTGCACTCGCCCTGCCGCAGGGACTGTGCCGCCAGGTGCAGGGCGACCAGCGAGGACGAGCAGGCGGTGTCGATGGTCACCGCCGGGCCCTCCAGGCCGAAGGTGTAGGCGATGCGGCCGGACGCGATGCTGCCGGATCCACCTGTCGCCAGATAGCCCTCGGCACCCTCGGGGATGCTCTGCAACTGCGAGCCGTAGTCGTGATACATCAGGCCCGCGAAGACACCGGTCGCGGTGCCGCGCAGGGCCGCCGGGTCGATGCCGGCCCGCTCGAACGCCTCCCAGGACGTCTCCAGCAGCAGCCGCTGCTGCGGGTCCATCGCCAGTGCCTCGCGCGGCGAGATCCCGAAGAACGCCGGGTCGAAGTCACCGGCCGCGTGCAGGAAGCCGCCTTCGCGGGCGTAGCTCTTGCCGTCGCTGTCCGGGTCCGGGTCGTAGAGCCCTTCCGCGTCCCAGCCGCGGTTCGCGGGGAAGCCGGAGACGGCGTCCTCCCCGGCGGCGAGCAGGCGCCACAGGTCGTCGGGGGTGCGCACCCCGCCCGGGAAGCGGCAGCCCATGGCGATGATGACCACGGGGTCGTCCTCGCCGCCCGCGCCTGCGGGAAGGGCCGGTGCCGCGGGTCGCACGGCCTCGCTCCGGCCGGTCAGTTCGCCGTGCAGGTACTGGGCCAGCGCGGTGGGTGTCGGGTAGTCGAAGACGAGCGTGGACGGCAGGCGCAGCCCGGTGGGCGTGGCGAGCCGGTTGCGCAGTTCGACGGCGGTGAGGGAGTCGAAGCCGAAGTCGTTGAACGCCCGGCCCGGCTCCACCGCCTCGGGGCCCGCGTGCCCCAACACGGCGGCCACGCAGCGGCGTACGAGGTCCAGCGCCATCCGTTCGCCGTCCGCCGCCGAGGCTCCGGCGAGCCGCTCGCGCAGCTGTGCGTCGCCCGCGTCGCGGACCGTGTCGGCCGCCCGGCGGCCCGTGGGCCGCACCAGGTCGCGCAGCACATGCGGCACTTCCTCGCCACGGCGTGCCTGCGCCGTGTCCAGCCGCATGGGGACGACCACGGGCGTGTACGCCGCGCAGGCGGTGTCGAACAGGGTCAGGCCCTCTTCGGGGGACAGCCCGATTACGCCGGACTGCTCGATGCGGCGCAGGTCGGTGCCGGCCAGGCCGCCCGCCATCCCGTCGCCCATGTCCCACAGGCCCCACGCGAGGGAGAGGCCGGGCAGGCCCGCGGCCCGGCGGCGGCGCACCAGCGCGTCGAGATAGGCGTTGGCAGCGGCGTAGTTGCCCTGTCCGGCCGTGCCGAACGTCCCCGCGGCGGAGGAGAAGACCACGAACGCCGAGAGGTCCATGGACTCGGTCAGCTCGTGGAGGTTCGCCACGGCGGTCACCTTCGGCCGCAGGACCGCGTCCACGCGCTGCGGCGTGAGCGAGTCGACGACACCGTCGTCCAGCACGCCGGCGGTGTGGACGACCGCGCGCAGCGGGCGGTCCGCCGGAATGCCCTCGAGCACGGCGGCCAGCGCGTCCCGGTCCGCCACGTCGCAGGCCGCCCAGGTCACGGAGGCACCCGCGGCCCTCAGCTCCGCCTCCAGCGCGTCGGCGCCGTCGACGTCCGCCCCGCGGCGGCTCACCAGCAGCAGGTGCCGGACGCCGTTCGCGGTCACCAGGTGGCGCGCGGTCAGCCTCCCCAGCGTGCCGCCGGCACCGGTCAGCAGGACCGTGCCCTGCTCGTCCCAGGTCGCCGAGGGCTCCAGGGCGTCAGTGGCCCGCACCCGGTCCAGGCGTGCGCCCAGCAGGTTTCCGTCCCGGACGGCCACCTGGGGCTCGCCGCAGGACACGGCGGCGGACACCAGGGCGAGGTCGTCCTCGGACAGCCCCTGCTCCCCGGCGGCCGGAGCCTCCAGGTCGACGAGTACGAAGCGCCCGGGGTGCTCCGCCTGCGCCGTCCGTACCAGCCCCCACACGGCGGCCGCCGCGAGGTCCGCGACGTCGCCGTCGGCCTCGGTCGCCACCGCGCCCCGGGTGACCGTCACCAGGCGCGAGCCGGCGAAGCGCTCCTCCGCCAGCCAGTCCTGCACCAGGGCCAGGGCCCGGTGGACGGCGTGCCGCACCTCGTCGGCGGCCGTACCGGCCACGGACGGCAGGGCGCAGACGACCACCGGCGGCAGCTCCGCACCACCCTCGACGGCCGCGCGCAGCGCGTCGAGGTTTTCGTGGAACGGTGTCCGGGCGAGCACCGCTTCCGGCATCGCCTCCTGGGGTACGAGCCCGGCGCCGCCCAGCAGGACCGGTTCGGCGCCCGCCTTGTGCGCCGACGCCACGCGGCGCCAGCCCATCTGGAACATCGACCGGTGGAGCACGCCACCCGCCGCGTTGATCTGCTCGGCCGACACGGGACGTGTCACCAGCGACGCGACGGTGGCCACGAGCGCGCCGTCCCCGTCGGTCACCTCCATCGACAGCGCCGAGCCGTCGGCTCCTTCAGGGCTGAGCCGCACGCGCAGTACGGACGCCCCCGTCGCGTACAGGGACACTCCGCTCCACGAGAACGGCAGCCGGATCCCTTCGTCCTCCGAGGAGGGCAGCGCCGCGGCTCCCACCGCGTGCAGGGCCGCGTCCAGCAAGGCCGGGTGGACGCCGAAACGCCCCGGCGTCTGCTGGGCGTCCTCCGGCAGCAGGACCTCCGCGTACACCTCCGGCCCCCGGCGCCACGCGGCTCGCAGGCCCTGGAAGACCGGTCCGTACCGCAGGCCCATCGCGGCGAGCCGCTCGTAGTGACCGTCGAGGGCGACGGGTTCGGCGCCCTGCGGCGGCCACACCTGTTCCCCGGTGCTCGGGCGCGCCTCCTCGGGCGCGATCCTGCCTGTGGCGTGCCGGACCCACAGTTCGCCTTCGCCGTCCGGGCGCGAGTGCACGGTCAGCGTCCGGCCGCCCGAGTCGTCGGCGTCGGCGACCGTCACTCGTACCTGCACTCCGCCCTGCTCCGGGAGGACGAGCGGTGCTTCCAGGGTGAGTTCCTCGACCAGGGGGCACCCGACCCAGGCACCGGCGTGCAGTGCCAGTTCGACAAAGGCCGTACCGGGCAGCAGCACCGCTCCCATGACGCTGTGGTCCGCCAGCCAGCCGTGCGAGGCCAGCGACAGCCTGCCGGTGAACAGGCAGCCGTCGGAGTCCGGCAGGGTCACGGCGGCACCCAGCAACGGATGATCCGCAGCGCCCAGACCGACGGACCCGATGTCGGCGGCCCCTGGCGCCGACTCCAGCCAGTAGCGCTCGCGCTGGAAGGCGTAGGTGGGCAGCTCGATCTGCCGGGGGCGGGCCGGGGCGAGCATCGCGGCCCAGTCCACGGCGTGGCCCTGGACATAGACCTGAGCCAGAGCCTCCAGCAGCGACGCTGCTTCGTCGCGGTCCTTGCGCAGGGCCGGGGTGAACAGCAGGTGCGGGGCGGTCTCCTGGCCCATGCCGGACAGGACACCGTCCGGGCCCAGCTCCAGGAAGGCGGTTGCCCCCTGGTCCGCCAGGCATGCGATGCCGTCGGCGAAACGGACGGTCGCGCGGACATGGCGCACCCAGTAGTCCGGGTCACATATGTCCTCAGCCGTGGCGAGCGCGCCGGTGAGATTGGAGACGAGCGGGATACGAGGTGCCCCGTACGTCAACTGCTCCGCCGTCTCGCGGAAGTCGGCCAGCATCGGCTCCATCAGCGGCGAGTGGAAGGCGTGCGAGACACGCAGCCGCCGGGTCTTGATCCCCTGTGCCTCCAGCCGGGCCACGACCTCGGCCACCGGCGCCTCGGCACCGGAAACCACGACCGAGGACGGCCCGTTGACCGCTGCTATGTCCACATCTGTGCAGTCGGCCAGCAGCGGCAGCACATCTGCCTCTGCCGCCCGCACCGACACCATCACGCCGCCGGCCGGAAGCGCCTGCATCAACCGGCCGCGCGCCGCGACGAGGGCGCAGGCATCTGCGAGCGACCAGACCCCGGCCACGTATGCGGCCGCGATCTCGCCGATGGAGTGCCCGGCGACGAAGTCCGGCTTCACGCCCCACGAAGCGGCCAGCCGATAGAGGGCGACCTCGACAGCGAACAGGCCGCACTGCGTGAACACGGTCGCATCCAGAAGAGCGGAATCGTCCCCGAACACCACCTCACGCAGCGGGCGTTCCAGCAGACCGTCGAAGTGCCCGCAGATCTCGTCGAAGGCTTCGGCGAAGACCGGGAAGGCTTCGTACAGCTCCCGGCCCATGCCCAGCCGCTGGCTGCCCTGACCCGAGAACACCAACGCCAGCTTGCCCGGCGCCTGCACACCCTGGATCACACCGGCGCCAGGCTCACCCGAGACCACGGCGCTCAGCCCGGCCTCGAAACCGGGCCGGTCCGCAGCGATCACCACGGCACGGTGCTCGAACACCGACCGCGCCGCCACCAACGAGTACGCCACATCGGCGGGCACGACAGCCTCGTCCCGCGTCAACGGCAGCAAGCGCTCCGCCTGCCCCCGCAACGCCGCCTCGGACCTGGCTGACACCACCCACGGCAGCACGGGCAGCGCACCCTCCGCAGCAGCCGGAACCTCCGGCTCCTCCGGCGCCTGCTCCACGATCACATGCGCGTTCGTCCCGCTGATGCCGAACGACGACACACCCGCGCGCCGCAACTGGCCGCTCTCCGGCCACGGTGTGGCCTCCGTCAGCAGCTCCACCGCACCCGCGGACCAGTCCACGTGCGGCGACGGCTCGTCGACGTGCAGCGACTGCGGCAGCACACCGTGCCGCATCGCCAGCACCATCTTCATCACGCCCGCCACACCGGCCGCGGCCTGGGTGTGACCGATGTTCGACTTGATCGAGCCGAGCAACAGGGGCTTGTCTTCCGGCCGTTCCTGGCCGTACGTGGCCAGCAGCGCCTGCGCCTCGATCGGGTCACCCAGCTTGGTACCGGTGCCATGTGCCTCGACCGCGTCGACTTCGCCGGCCGTGAGTCCAGCGCTCGCCAGCGCCGCACGGATCACCCGCTGCTGCGACGGACCGTTCGGCGCCGTCAACCCATTGCTCGCACCGTCCTGGTTCACCGCCGAGCCACGCACCACGGCCAGCACCCGATGCCCATTACGCCGCGCGTCCGACAACCGCTCCAGCAACAGCATCCCCGCGCCCTCGGAGAACCCCGTACCGTCCGCACCCGCCGCAAACGCCTTGCAACGACCGTCCGGAGCCAGACCACGCTGACGGCTGAACTCCACGAACAGCGCCGGCGTCGCCATCACCGACACACCACCCGCCAACGCCAGGGAGCACTCCCCCTGCCGCAGCGACTGCACCGCCAGATGCAGCGCGACCAGCGACGACGAACACGCCGTGTCCACCGTCACCGCAGGACCCTCGAACCCGAACGTGTAGGACACCCGGCCGGAGACGATGCTGCCGGGGCTCGGGGAGCCGGGCGTGCCGTCGGGGCCCTGGAGGAGGCCGTAGTCGTGGTGCATGATCCCGGCGAACACACCGGTCTGACTGCCACGCACCGACACCGGATCGATACCGGCCCGCTCCAGCACCTCCCACGACGTCTCCAGCAGCAACCGCTGCTGCGGATCCATCGCCAGCGCCTCACGCGGCGAGATCCCGAAGAACCCCGGGTCGAACTCACCGGCGTCGTAGAGGAATCCACCCTCCCGGGCGTGGATCTTCCCCGGCACGTCGGAGTTCGGGTCGTACAGCTCGTCGATGTTCCAGCCGCGGTCGTCGGGGAACGCGGACATGGCGTCGGAGCCGTGTTCGAGCAGCTGCCAGAGCTCCTCGGGGGTGCGTATGCCGCCCGGGAAGCGGCAGCTCATGCCCACGATGGCGATCGGCTCGTCGACGGACGTGGCCACCGCGGCCGCCGGAACCGCCGCACGCGTCGCGACCCCGGCATGCGCCGACACCAGCTCACCCAGCAGGTAGTGGGCGAGCACCGCAGGGCTCGGGTAGTCGAAGACCAGCGTCGCGGGCAACCGCAGACCCGTGGCCGCGTTCAGCCGGTTCCGCAGCTCCACCGCGGTCAACGAGTCGAAACCGAGCTCCTTGAAAGCGCGCTCGCTGTCGACGGAGCTTCCGTCGGCGTGCCCCAGGACCGCGGCGACCTGCGTGCACACCAGCGCGCGCAGGGCGTCGTCCCGCTCGGACTCCGACAGGTTCGCAAGGCGCCGCCACAGCTCCGGCGCGTCGGCGCCGGACGACGCCTCCACCGTACGGCGCGTGGGGACGCGCAGCAGGTCACGCAGCAGCGCGGGCACCACCCCGGACGCGGCCTGGGCGCGCAGCGCCGGCAGGTCCAGTCGCAGGGGCAGCAGCACCGCTTCCGCCGTGGTCGCGGCGGTGTCGAACAGCGCCAGGCCCTCGTCCGAAGTGAGCGGGGAGATGCCGCCACGGCGCATGCGGCGTACGTCCGCTTCGTCCAAGTGGCCGGTCATGCCGCTGCGTTCCGCCCAGAAGCCCCAGCCCAGCGACACCGCGGGCAGACCGTGGGCGCGCCGGTGGGCCGCCAGGGCGTCGACGAACGCGTTCGCCGCGGCGTAGTTGCCCTGCCCGGCGCCGCCGAACGTACCGGCGGCGGACGAGAAGAGCACGAACGCGGACAGGTTCAGGTCCCGGGTCAGCTCGTGCAGGTGGACGGCGGCGTCGACCTTGGGCCGCAGCACCGCGTCGATCTGCTCCGGAGTGAGCGACTCGATGACGCCGTCGTCGAGCACACCGGCCGCGTGCACGACCCCGGTCAGCGGGTGCTCGGCGGGCACACCGGCCAGGAGCTCCTTCAGCGCCGTCCGGTCGGAGGTGTCGCAGGCCGCCACGGTCACCGAGGCGCCCAGCGCGGTCAGTTCCGCCGCCAGCTCGGGCGCACCCGTGGCCTCCAGGCCACGCCGGGAGACCAGCAGCAGATGCCGTACGCCGTGCCGCGCGACCAGGTGTCGCGCCACAAGGCTGCCCAGCGTGCCGGTCGCACCGGTCAGGAGCGCCGTCCCGTCCGGGTCCCAGCCGAAGCCGGTCTCGGCGGCGGCTTCGGCGGTGGCG
Organism: Streptomyces sp. NPDC001407; assembly: GCF_042895325.1. NCBI lineage: Bacteria > Bacillati > Actinomycetota > Actinomycetes > Kitasatosporales > Streptomycetaceae > Streptomyces > Streptomyces sp. NPDC001407. Next base: position 223,908 of record NZ_JBIAWF010000009.1, on the reverse strand, counting down.
CGCGCCAGTCGCGGTGCGAACAACTCGCCCGACCGTACGGCGATCTGAGGCTCACCGGAGGCCAGTGCCGCGTCGAGGACGCCGCTGAGCGCTTCCGGCCCGTCCACGTCGACGAGGACGAACCGGTCGGGGTGCTCCGCCTGCGCGGACCTGACCAGGCCCCAGACCGCGGCCGCCGCCAGGTCGGGTACGTCCTCATCGGGCGCGGTCGCCACCGCGCCCCGGGTCACCACGACCAGCCGCGACCCGGCGAACCGCTCCTCGGCCAGCCATCCTTGCAGCGTCTCCAGAGCGCGCCGCGTCGCTCCCCGCACATCGCCCGGGTCACCGTCGGAAGCCGCCGAGAAGGAGACCGCCACCACGTCGGGAACCGCCGCGCCGCCCTCCACGGCTGCCCGCAGCGCCGCCAGGTCCGGATGAGCCACCGCGGCCAGAGCGTCCTCAAGATGCGCGGCCTCCGGGCCGAACACCGACCACTGCGTGGTGGCCGTGGAGGTGCGCATCGGGACGCCGCGCCACGCGACACGGTAGAGCGCGTCATGCGTGGTGTTCGCCGCGGCCTCCAGCTGCTCGGCCGACACGGTACGCGTGACCAGGGACGTCACCGTCGCGACGGGAGCGCCGGTGGTGTCCGCAGCGATCAGGGACACCGCTTCCGGTCCGGCCGGGGCGAGCCGTACGCGCAGTGCGTCCGCGCCCGTCGCGAACAGCGACACCCCACCCCAGACGAACGGCAGGCCGGGCCGCCGCTCGTCGGCGTCCTCCTCCTGCGTGTCCGGGCCCGAGGCCATGGCGTGCAGGGCGGAGTCCAGCAGCGCGGGGTGCAGCCCGAAGCGGCTCGCCTCGGTGCGCTGCTCCTCGGCGAGGACGACCTCGGCGAACACCTCGTCGCCACGGCGCCACGCCGCCCGTACGCCCTGGAAGGCCGCTCCGTACTGAAGCCCCGTCGCCGCGAGCCGCTCGTACAGGCCGTCCACCGCGACCGGCTCCGCACCGGCCGGCGGCCACACGCCCAGCTCGGCGGCGGCCGCGGCTTCCTCGGCGCCAAGGGCCGGGGCGTCCGTCAGCACACCGGTGGCGTGCCGCGTCCAGGGGCCGTCGGCGTCGTCCTCCGGCCGGGAGTACACCGCCAGCGGCCGCTGCCCGGCCACGTCCGGGACGCCCACCGACAGCTGCACCTGCACCGCGCCGTTGCCGGGCAGTACGAGGGGGGCTTCGAGGGTCAGTTCGTCCAGGTGCCCGCAGCCGACCGCGTCCCCGGCCCGGAGGGCCAGCTCCACGAACGCCGTGCCCGGCAGCAGCGTCGTCCCGGCCACCGCGTGATCGGCCAGCCACGGATGCGTACGCAGCGACAGCCGCCCCGTCAGCAGGAACCCTTCCGCGTCCGCCAAGGCCACGACCGCCCCCAGGAGCGGATGGTCGGCAGACCCCAGGCCCAGGCTGGCGGCAGCGTTCTGGCTCACCACCGGGCCCGTGGTCTCCAGCCAGTAGCGCTCGCGCTGGAAGGCGTACGTGGGGAGGTCGACGCGCCGCGCACCCGTGCCGTCGAAGAGCTTGGCCCAATCGACGGACGCCCCGCCTACGAAAGCCTCGGCGACGGAGGTCAGGAAGCGGTCGAGACCGCCCTCGTCGCGGCGCAGGGAACCCACCGTGGTGACGTCGTGGTTCTCGGCGGTCTGCTCGACGCCCATGGTCAGGACCGGGTGGGCACTGGACTCCACGAACAGACGGAATCCGTCGTCCAGGAGAGCCTGGACGGCTTCCTGGAAGCGGACGGTCTGGCGCAGGTTGCGATACCAGTAACCCGCGTCCATCACCGTGGTGTCCAGGACGCCACCGGTCACCGTCGAGTAGAACGGCACCGAAGCCGGGCGAGGGGTGATACCGGCGAGGTCACGCAGGAGCGCGTCCTCGATCTCCTCCACGTGCGCGCAGTGCGAGGCGTAGTCCACCGCGATACGACGCGCGCGAATGCCGTCGGCCTCGCAGTTGGCGAGGAGTTCGTCGAGGGCGTCGTTGTCACCGGAAACCACGACCGTGGCGGGGCCATTGACCGCCGCCACCGCCAGACGCCCGTCCAGCCGCTGCTCGACCGCCTTCACATCCAGCGAGACCGAGACCATCCCGCCACGGCCCGAAAGGACCCGAAGAGCCTTGCTCCGCAGCGCCACCACCTTCGCCGCGTCCTCCAGGGAGAGCGCACCCGCAACGCACGCGGCGGCGATCTCACCCTGCGAATGCCCGATGACAGCGGCCGGCTCCACACCCGTCGAACGCCACACCTCGGCCAGGGAGACCATCACGGCCCACAGCACCGGCTGAACGACGTCCACCTGCTCAAGCCAGGCGGCGTTCTGGGAATCACGCAGCAGATCGGTCAACGACCAGTCCACATACGGCGCCAACGCCGCCCCGCACTCCGCGATCCGCTCCGCGAACACCGGCGAAGACTCCAGCAGACCGGCAGCCATACCGACCCACTGCGAACCCTGCCCCGGGAACACGAACGCCACACGGTCATCCCCACCGGCAGCACGCCCCCGCACCACGCCCGGGACCTCGCGCCCATCGACCAGAGCGCTCAAACCATCCCGGTGATCTCCCAGCACCACAGCCCGGTGCTCGAACACACCCCGCCCGGCCGCCAGCGAGAAACCCACATCCAGCGACGACAGCTCACCCGCATACGCCAACAGCCGCTCCGCCTGCGCCCGCAACGCAGCCTCGGACTTGCCCGAGACCACCCACGGCACCACCACCGGCGGCTCGACCGACGCCGGCTCCTCCTCGGCAACGGCCACAGGCGCCTGCTCAAGGATCACGTGCGCGTTCGTACCGCTGATCCCGAAGGACGACACGGCGGCCCGGCGGAGTTCGTCGTTCTCGGGCCATGGCGTGGGGTCGGTCAGGAGCCTGACGGCTCCGGCGGACCAGTCCACGTGCGGGGACGGCTCATCGACGTGCAGGGTCTGCGGCAGCAGGCCGTGCCGGATGGCCTGCACCATCTTGATCACACCGGCGACACCGGCGGCGGCCTGGGTGTGGCCGATGTTCGACTTGATCGAGCCGAGCCACAACGGCGCGTCCTCCGGCCGGTCCTGGCCGTAGGTCGCCAGCAGCGCCTGTGCCTCGATCGGGTCGCCCAGCGTCGTGCCCGTGCCGTGCGCCTCCACCGCCGCCACCTGCTTGGCGGAGAGTCTCGCGTCCGCCAGGGCCGCGCGGATGACGCGCTGCTGGGACGGGCCGTTCGGCGCGGTCAGGCCGTTGCTCGCGCCGTCCTGGTTGACTGCGGAGCCGCGGACCACGGCCAGTACGGGGTGGCCGTTGCGCTGTGCGTCCGACAGCCGCTCCAGCAGGAGCAGGCCGGCGCCCTCGCCCCAGCCCGTGCCGTCGGCTGCCGCCGCGAAGGGCTTGCAGCGGCCGTCGGGGGCCAGGCCGCGCTGGCGGCTGAACTCCACGAAGGTGCCGGGGGTGGACATGACCGTGACACCGCCCGCGAGAGCGAGCGTGCACTCGCGCCGGCGGAGGGCCTGGGCGGCCCAGTGCAGGGCCACCAGGGACGACGAGCATGCGGTGTCGATCGTCACCGCCGGGCCCTCCAGGCCCAGTGTGTAGGCCACCCGGCCGGAGGCGATGCTGCCCGCGGTGCCGTTGCCGAGGTAGCCCTCGACGCCCGCCGGGACCGATTCCAGACCAGTGCCGTAGTCGTGGTACATGACGCCGGTGAAGATGCCGGTGCGGCTGCCGCGTACCGAGGCGGGGTCGATGCCGGCCCGCTCGAAGGCCTCCCACGCGGTCTCCAGCAGCAGCCGCTGCTGCGGGTCGGTGGCCAGTGCCTCGCGCGGGGAGATACCGAAGAACGCCGGGTCGAATTCGCCGGCTCCGTGCAGGAAACCGCCTTCGCGCGCATAGCTCTTGCCCACGGCGTCCGGGTCGGGGTCGTACAGCCCCTCGACGTCCCAGCCGCGGTCCTCGGGAAAGCCCGATATGGCGTCCACACCGGCGGCCACCGACCGCCACAGTTCCTCGGGGGAACGCACGCCGCCCGGGTAGCGGCAGCTCATCGCCACGATGGCGATCGGCTCGTGGTCGGCGGACTCCGCCTCCTGGAGGCGCTGCCGTGTCTGGTGCAGCTCGGCAATGACTCGCTTGAGGTAATCCCGGAGCTTGTCTTCGTTACTCATCGCGCTTTCCCATCAAAAGCTGTCGGCCACAAGGCAACCGGCCGAAAAGAGATTGACCGACAGGCGGTCGGACATTGCGGGCGATCGGCTCAGATGATTCCGAGATCCTCGTCCACCATCCTGAAGAGGTCGCCGTCCGTCGCCGATTCGAGTTGGTCGGCGAGGATGGCGCTTTCCGGTATTTCCTGTGTCTCGTCGTATTTCGCCAGCAGGTCCCGCAGCCGGGAGATCACGTCCGTGCGGCCGATCTCCTCCGATGTCATGGCCGACAGACCGGCTTCGAGGCGGTCGAGGCGCACGGCCACGGGCTCGGCCGCGGTGCCGGTGTCCCGCGTCAGTTCCTGGTGGAGGTACTGCGCCAGGGCCGCGGGCGTCGGATAGTCGAACACGAGGGTGGCGGGCAGCCGCAGTCCGGCGGCCGCGGTCAGCCGGTTGCGCAGTTCCACGGCCGTCAGCGAGTCGAACCCGACGTCCTTGAAGGCACGCCCCGGCTCCACCGTTTCCGTTCCGCTGTGGCCGAGGACGGCAGCGACGTTCCGGCGTACGGCGTCCAGGACGATGCGTTCGCCTTCCGCCGCCTGCGTACCGGCCAGCCGTTCCCGCAGCCCCGCCGTCGGCCCGGTGGCCTCCGCGGCGGCCCGGTTCCCGGGCAGCCGCAGCAACTCGCGGAGAATGTGCGGCACTTCGCCACCGGCGGCCTGGAGGGTGGCCCGCAAGGCCGTCGTGTCGAGCCGCATCGGCGCCACCACGGTGGACCCACCGGCGCAGCAGGCGTCGAACAGCGCCAGCCCGTCGTCGGTCGACAGCGCACCGAGGCCGATGCCGCCCATGCGCCGCTTGTCCACCTCGGCCAGGCCGTCGGTCAGCGCGCTGCGCTGCTCCCACAGGCCCCAGGCCAGCGACAGGCCGGGCAGGCCGTGGGCGCGGCGCTGCGCGACGAGGGCGTCGAGGAAGGCGTTGGCGGCGGCGTAGTTGCCCTGTCCGGCGGCGCCCAGCGTGCCGGCGACGGAGGAGAAGAGCACGAACGCCGAGAGGTCCAGCTCCCGGGTCAGCTCGTGGAGCACCGCGGCCGCCTCCGCCTTCGGGCGCAGGACCGCGTCGAGGCGTTCGGGCGTGAGCGACTCGACGACACCGTCGTCGAGTACGGCGGCGGCATGGACGACGCCCTTCAACGGGTGCTCGGCGGGGATGCCCGCCAGGACCGTACCGAGGGCCTCCCGGTCCGCCACGTCGCAGGCGGCCCAGGTCACCGAGGCACCGGCGGCGGTCAGTTCGGCCGTCAGCTCCGCTGCCCCGTCCGCCTGTGCTCCCCTGCGGCTCAGCAGCAACAGGTGCCGCACTCCGTGTTCCGTCACCAGGTGCCGGGCCACGAGGCCGCCGAGGGTGCCGGTCGCTCCGGTGATGAGCACGGTGCCCTGGTCGTCCCAGGTCACCGAGGCTCCCGCCGAGGGGCCGCTCTCGCCGACGCGGACCAGGCGGGGCACCAGTACGCGTCCTTCGCGCACGGCCACCTGCGGCTCGCCCGAGGCGAGGGCCGCGGCGACGGGCGTGGCCACGGCCTCGGCCGGGTCGCCGAGGTCGAGGAGGACCAACCGGTCCGGATGCTCCGCCTGCGCGGACCGCACCAGGCCCCATACGGCGGCCGCGTCGGCGTCGCGTACGCCGTGGACATCGGTCGCGACCGCGTCCCGGGTGACGACGATCAGGCGGGAGTCGGCGAACCGCTCGTCCGCCAGCCAGTCCCGCACCCGTTCCAGCGTCCCGGCGACCGCTGCCCGCAGCCCGTCGCCACCGCACGTGCCGGCACCGGCGCCGCTCGGGACGGCGAGGAAGACCCACTCGGGAAGGCGGCCGGCCCGGGACTCGGCCAGGCTCGCCGGATCACCGTGCGCCGTCACGTCCCAGCCCGCGGACCGCAGGTCCGCCGCCAGGCCGCCGCCCCCGTCGCCGATCACCGCGCAGCGGAGGGCGGAAGGCGCCCCGGTTCCCGGTGTCGGCATGGTGAGCCAGTCCAGCCGGAACAACGACTCGCGCAGTCCGCCACGGGCAGCGTCGATCTGCGCGGGTGTGACCGGGCGCGTCACCAACTCGGCCACCGCCGCGACCAACTGGCCGGACTCGTCGGCCACGACGACCGACACACCGTCCGCCCCCGTGGCCGTCAGGCGCACGCGGACCCCGGCCGCTCCGGTGGCGGCCACGGACACCCCGTTCCAGACGAACGGAAGGCGGACCCGGTCCGCGTCCTCCGCGCCCGCGTCGACCAGACCGGCGGGCCCGGCCACGTGCAAGGCCGCGTCGAGCAAGGCGGGGTGGATCCCGTAGCGAGTCGCCTCCTGGGAGTGCTCCTCGGGCAGCACCACTTCGGCGAAGACCTCGTCGCCCCGCCGCCAGGCCGCCCGCACGCCTTGGAACACCGGCCCGTACGCCAGGCCGCCCAGGGCGAACTGCTCGTACATGCCCTCGATGTCCACGGCGACCGCTCCGGACGGCGGCCACACACCCGGCTCGTCCGACAACTGCGGCGCTGTACCGGCCGGGGTCGCGGTCAGCACGCCTCCGGCATGACGCGTCCAGGGCTGGTCCGGATCGCCGGACTCCTGCCGGGCATACACGTTGACCGGACGCCGGCCGCTGTCGTCGGCGCCACCGACGACGACCTGGAGCTGGAGCGCGCCGTGTTCGGGCAGGACGAGCGGCGCTTCCATGACCAGGTCGTCCACCTGACCGCACCCGAAGCGGGCACCGGCGTGGAGGGCCAGATCGACGAGCGCGGTCCCGGGCACCACCACCGCGCCCAGCACGGCATGGTCCGCCAGCCACGGCTGGGTGCGTACGGACAGGCGGCCGGTGAACAGGCAGCCGTCGGAGTCCGGCAGGGTCACGGCGGCACCCAGCAGCGGATGATCCGCAGCGCCCAGACCGACGGACCCGATGTCGGCGGCCCCTGGCGCCGACTCCAGCCAGTAGCGCTCGCGCTGGAAGGCGTAGGTGGGCAGCTCGATCTGCCGGGGGCGGGCCGGGGCGAGCATCGCGGCCCAGTCCACGGCGTGGCCCTGGACATAGACCTGAGCCAGAGCCTCCAGCAGCGACGCTGCTTCGTCGCGGTCCTTGCGCAGGGCCGGGGTGAAGAGCAGGTGCGGGGCGGTCTCCTGGCCCATGCCGGACAGGACACCGTCCGGGCCCAGCTCCAGGAAGGCGGTCACGCCATGGTCCGCCAGGCATGCGATGCCGTCGGCGAAACGGACGGTCGCGCGGACGTGGCGCACCCAGTAGTCCGGGTCACATATGTCCTCAGCCGTGGCGAGCGCACCGGTGAGGTTGGAGACGAGCGGGATACGAGGTGCCCCGTACGTCAACTGCTCCGCCGCCTCGCGGAAGTCGGCCAGCATCGGCTCCATCAGCGGCGAATGGAAGGCGTGCGAGACGCGCAGCCGCCGCACCCGGCGGTCTTCACCGCGCCAGGCCGCTTCCAGCTCCGCGACCGACACCTCGGCACCGGAGACCACCACCGAGGACGGGCCGTTGACAGCAGCGATGTCCACATCGGCGTAGTCGGCGAGAGCCGTACGGACGGATGCTTCGTCCGCCTCCACCGCCAGCATCGCGCCACCCGAGGGCAGCGCCTGCATCAGCCGGCCACGCGCCGCCACCAACGCACACGCGTCCGCGAGCGACCAGACCCCGGCCACGTATGCGGCCGCGATCTCGCCAATCGAATGCCCGGCAACGTAATCCGGCTTCACACCCCACGAAGCAGCCAGCTGGTAGAGGGCGACCTCGACAGCGAACAGGCCGCACTGCGTGAACACGGTCGCATCCAGAAGAGCGGAATCGTCCCCGAACACCACCTCACGCAACGGGCGTTCCAGCAGACCGTCAAAGTGCCCGCAGATCTCGTCGAAGGCTTCGGCGAAGACCGGGAAGGCTTCGTAGAGTTCCCGGCCCATGCCCAGCCGCTGACTGCCCTGACCCGAGAAAACCAACGCCAGCTTGCCCGACGTCGGCACACCCCGGACCACACCGGTGGCCGGCTCACCCGACACCACCGCGCCCAACCCGGCCTCGAAACCGGGCCGGTCCGCAGCAACCACCACCGCACGGTGCTCGAACACCGACCGCGCCGCCACCAAGGAGAAGGCCACATCAGCCGACGAAACAGCCTCGTCCCGCGCCACCGACAGCAGACGCTCCGCCTGCCCCCGCAACGCCGCCTCGGACTTCGCCGACACCACCCACGGCAGCACGGGCAGCGCGCCCTCCGCAGCAGCCGGAACCTCCGGCTCCTCCGGCGCCTGCTCCACGATCACATGCGCGTTCGTCCCGCTGGCTCCGAAGGAGGAGACGCCCGCCCGGCGAGGCCGACCGGTCTCCGGCCATGAGGTGGCTTCGGTCAGCAGGTCCACAGCCCCCATCGACCAGTCCACCTGGGACGAGGGCTCGTCGACGTGCAGCGTGCGCGGCAGGGTGCCGTGCCGCATCGCCAGGACCATCTTCATGATCCCGGCAACACCGGCAGCCGCCTGCGTGTGACCGATGTTGGACTTCACCGAGCCGAGCAACAGGGGCTTGTCTTCCGGCCGTTCCTGGCCGTACGTGGCCAGCAGCGCCTGCGCCTCGATCGGGTCACCGAGCTTGGTGCCCGTACCGTGCGCCTCCACCGCATCGACCTGGTCAGCCGACAGCCCGGCACTGGCCAGCGCCGCACGGATGACCCGCTGCTGCGACGGACCGTTCGGCGCGGTCAGACCGTTGCTCGCACCGTCCTGGTTCACCGCCGAGCCACGCACCACGGCCAGCACCCGATGGCCATTACGCCGCGCGTCCGACAGCCGCTCCAGCAACAGCATCCCGGCACCCTCGGAGAACCCCGTACCGTCCGCACCCGCCGCAAACGCCTTGCAACGACCGTCCGGAGCCAGACCACGCTGACGGCTGAACTCCACGAACAGCGCCGGCGTCGCCATCACCGTCACCCCGCCCGCCAGGGCCAGGGAGCACTCGCCCTGCCGCAGCGACTGCGCCGCCAGGTGCAAGGCCACCAAGGACGACGAACACGCCGTGTCCACCGTCACCGCAGGCCCCTCGAACCCGAAGGTGTACGAGATGCGGCCGGAGGCGATGCTGCCCGCGGTCCCGTTGCCGATGTAGCCCTCGACGCCGTCCGGCACGGATGCGGTCGCGGACCCGTAGTCGTGGTGCATGATCCCGGCGAACACACCGGTCTGACTGCCACGCACCGACACCGGATCGATACCGGCCCGCTCCAGCACCTCCCACGACGTCTCCAGCAGCAACCGCTGCTGCGGATCCATCGCCAGCGCCTCACGCGGCGAGATCCCGAAGAACCCCGGGTCGAACTCACCGGCGTCGTAGAGGAATCCACCCTCCCGGGCATAGGCCGTGCCCTTGTGGTCCGGGTCCGGGTGGTAGAGAGACTCCAGGTCCCAGCCGCGGTCGTCCGGGAACGCGGACATCGCGTCGCCGCCTCGGTCGATCAGCGACCACAGCTCCTCGGGGGTGCGTATGCCGCCCGGGAAGCGGCAGCTCATGCCCACGATGGCGATCGGCTCGTCGACGGACGTGGCCACCGCGGCCGCCGGAACCGCCGCACGCGTCGCGACCCCGGCATGCGCGGTCGCCAACTCGTCCAGCAGATGGCGGGCGAGCACCGCGGGGCTCGGGTAGTCGAAGACCAGAGTCGCGGGCAACCGCAGACCCGTGGCCGCGTTCAGCCGGTTCCGCAGCTCCACCGCGGTCAACGAGTCGAAACCGAGCTCGCGGAAGGCGAGGTCGGATGCGACCTCGTCACCCGGTGCGTAGCCCAGTACAGCACCGATGTGTGTGCGGACGACGGCCAGCACGGCCTGTTCCCGCTCGGTCTCCGGCAACCGGGCCAGGTCGCTCCCCAGGCCGCCGTCCGTGCCGTCCGCCGCCGTGGAGGCGGCCACGGCCCTGCGTGCGGGGGTCCGTACGAGGCGGCGCAGCAGGGGCAGCACGGGGCCGCTCCCACCACGTAGTGCCGCGGGGGCGAGCCGCACCGGCACCAGCAGCGCCTCGTCCGACGCGGTCGCCGCGTCGAAGAGCGCCAGCCCTTCCCGCGACGACAGCGGTACGACGCCTCCGCGAGCCATCCGGGCGAGGTCGGCGTCGGCCAGGTGGCCGGTCATGCCGCTGCGTTCCGCCCAGAAGCCCCAGCCCAGCGACACCGCGGGCAGACCGTGCGCCCGCCGGTGCGCCGCCAGGGCGTCGAGGAAGGTGTTCGCGGCGGCGTAGTTGGCCTGTCCCGCCGCGCCGAACGTCGCGGCGGCCGAGGAGAAGAGCACGAAGGCCGACAGGTCCAGCTCCCGCGTGAGCTCGTGCAGGAGCAGCGCCGCGTCCACCTTCGGCCGGAACACGCCGTCGACGCGCTCCGGCGTCAACGACTCCACGACGCCGTCGTCCAGAACGCCGGCCGCGTGCACCACCCCGCGCAGGGGCATGTCCTGCGGGATGCGCGCCAGCACAGCGGTCAGCGCGTCCCGGTCCGTCACGTCGCATGCTTCGAGAACGACGGTCGCGCCGAGGCCGGTGAGCTCTGCCTCCAGCTCGGGCATCCCGGCGGCGTCCCGGCCGCGGCGTGACACCAGCACCAGGCGCTGTACGCCGTGTTCGACGACCAGGTGCCGGGCGACCAGGCGGCCGAGTACGCCGCCGGCGCCGGTGATCAGCACGGTGCCGGAGCCGTCCCACGCCCCGGCGTTCCCGGCCGGGACGGGGGCCTTGACGAGGCGGGGGGCGCGGAATTCGCCGGTGCGAAGGGCGATCTGCGGCTCGTCGCGGACGAGTGCGGTGTGTACCGCCTCGGCAGCGCCGTTCCAGGTGTCGAGGTCGACGAGGGCGAAGCGGTCGGGGTGTTCCGTCTGCGCCGACCGGACCAGGCCCCACACCGCGGCCGCCGCCGGATCGGAGACGTCCTCGCCCGGCGCGGTCGACACCGCGCCCCGGGTCACGAACACCAGCTTCGACGAGGCGGCCGCCTCGTCGCCCAGCCATTCCTGTACGGCCCGCAGCGCCCGGTACGTCACGTCACGGGTCGCCGAGGCGATGTCGTCCGCGTCGGACGGGGACAGGAGCGGGAGGAGCACGGCCTCGGGGAAGGGCGCGTCCGTGGCCGGGGGCAGGGCCGACAGCGGCTGTCCGGCCGATTCGAGTACGGCCGCGAGCGGGGAGCTGTCGGAGCCGAGCACCGCCCAGGCTCCCGTGGCGGCCGGCATCTCGCCGGCCGGTACCGCATCCCATCGCACAGCGAACAGCGACTCCAGCGACGACCGCGCGGCGCTGTCGAGCAGCTCCGGGGAGACGGGCCGGCCCACGAGAGTGCCGACCGAGGCCACCGGTGCCCCGGTCGCGTCGGCCACGAGGACCGACACCCCGTCCGCCCCGGACCGCGCCAGGCGCACACGGAGCGTGGTCGCGCCGGTGGCGTGCAGGGACACTCCGCTCCACGCGAAGGGCAGCCGTGCGGAAGACGTGTCGTCGGCGTCCGGACCGGTGAGGTGGCCCACGCCGGTCACGTGCAGCGCGGCGTCCAGCAGCGCCGGGTGCAGGCCGTAGCGCCCCGCCTCCTCACGCTGCTCGTCCGGCAGCGCGACCTCGGCGAACACCTCGTCACCGCGCCGCCAGGCGGCCCGCACACCGCGGAACGCGGGCCCGTACTCGAGCCCCGACGCGGCCAGCCGCTCGTACAGGTCGTCCACGGGGACGGCCACGGACCCGTTCGGCGGCCACGCGGCCAACTCCCTGACGGCAGTGGCGTCGTCGGTGACGGCTGCCGCCAGTACGCCCTTCGCGTGGCAGGTCCACGACTCCTCGTCGTGATCGCCCTCGACCCGTGAGTACACACCGAACTCACGGCGCTCCGGGTCCTCCGTACCGCCGACGACGACCTGCACCTGCACAGCTCCCGGCTCGGGGAGCACCAGCGGGGTTTGCAGGGTCAGTTCCTCCAGGCCCTGACACCCGGCGGCGTCGGCGGCGCGCAGCGCGAGCTCGACGAACGCGGTACCGGGGACCACCACCCTCCCCAGCACGGCATGGTCGGCGAGCCACGGCTGCGCCCCCACCGACAAGCGGCCCGTCAGCACGAGCCCGTTCGCATCCGCAAGCGACACCACGGCGCCCAGCAGCGGGTGATCCGCCGCTCCCAGACCGGCGGAGGTCACATCTCCGAGACGGGCGGCGGGCGGGTTGATCCAGTAGTGCTGGTGCTGGAAGGCGTAGGTGGGAAGGTCGACGCGGCGGGCGCCGGTGCCGTCGAAGAGCTTGGTCCAGTCGACGGACGCACCGCCTACGAAAGCCTCGGCGACGGAGGTCAGGAAGCGGTCGAGATCACCCTCGTCGCGGCGGAGCGAACCGACGGCGGTGATGCTGTGGTTCTCGGCGGTCTGCTCAATACCCATGGTCAGGACCGGGTGAGCACTGGACTCCACGAACAGGCGGAATCCGTCGTCCAGGAGCGCCTCGACGGCTTCCTGGAAGCGGACCGTCTGACGCAGGTTGCGATACCAGTAGGCGGCGTCGAGCGTGGTCGTATCCAGTACGCCACCGGTCACCGTCGAGTAGAACGGCACCGACGCCGGACGCGGGGATACACCCGCGAGGTCCCGCAGGAGCGCGTCCTCGATCTCCTCCACATGCGCGCAGTGCGAGGCGTAATCCACCGCGATCCGACGAGCGCGAATGCCGTCGGCCTCGCAGTTGGCGAGGAGTTCGTCGAGGGCGTCGTTGTCACCGGAAACGACCACCGTGGCCGGGCCATTGACCGCCGCAACCGCCAGACGACCGTCCAGCCGCGCCTCGACCGCCTCCACATCCAGCGAGACGGACACCATTCCGCCACGGCCGGACAGAGCACGCAGCGCCTTGCTCCGCAGCGCCACCACCTTCGCCGCGTCCTCCAAAGACAGCGCACCGGCCACGCATGCAGCCGCGATCTCACCCTGCGAGTGACCGATCACAGCGGCGGGCTCCACGCCCGTCGAACGCCACACCTCCGCCAGGGAGACCATCACCGCCCACAGCACCGGCTGCACGACGTCGACCTGCTCCAGCCAGGCGTCGTTCTGGGAATCACGCAGCAGATCGGTCAACGACCAGTCCACGTACGGCGCCAACGCGGTCGCGCACTCCGCGATCCGCTCCGCGAACACCGGCGAGGACTCCAGCAGACCGGCAGCCATGCCGACCCACTGCGAACCCTGCCCCGGGAACACAAACGCCGCGCGCCCGTCCGCACCCGCGACACGACCCCGCACCACACCCGGAACCTCGCGCCCCTCCGCCAGAGCGCTCAGACCGTCCCGGTGGTCCGCCAGCACCACGGCCCGGTGCTCGAACACACCCCGGTCGGTCGCCAGAGAGAAGCCGACGTCCAGCGGCGACAGCTCCCCCACATGCGCCAGCAACCGCTCCGCCTGCGCCCCCAGGGCGCTCTCAGAACGGGCGGAGACCACCCAGGGCACCACCACCGGCGGTTCGACCGCCACCGGCTCCTCCTCGGCAACCGCCGCAGGCGCCTGCTCGAGGATCACGTGCGCGTTCGTACCGCTGACGCCGAACGCGGACACACCGGCCCGGCGGGGTTCGTCGGCCGCCGGCCACGGCGTGGCCTCGGTGAGCAACTCGACGGCGCCCTCCGTCCAGTCGACGTTCGGCGAAGGCTCGTCGACGTGAAGCGTTTGCGGCAGCACACCGTGCCGCATCGCCAGCACCATCTTCATGACACCGGCCACGCCGGCGGCGGCCTGGGTGTGGCCGATGTTGGACTTCACCGAGCCGAGCATCAGGGGCTTGTCTTCCGGCCGCTCCTGGCCGTACGTGGCCAGGAGCGCCTGTGCCTCGATCGGGTCGCCCAGTGTCGTACCCGTGCCGTGCGCCTCGACCGCGTCCACCTCTGCCGCCGAGAGGCGGGCGTTCGCCAGCGCCTGGAGGATCACGCGCTGTTGGGAGATGCCGTTGGGCACGGTCAGGCCGCTGCTGGTGCCGTCCTGGTTGACGGCGGAACCACGGACCACCGCCAGCACCGGATGGCCGTTGCGCTGCGCGTCCGACAGCCGCTCCAGCAGCAGCATGCCGACGCCTTCACCCCAGCCGGTGCCGTCGGCAGCCGCCGCGAACGCCTTGCAGCGGCCGTCGGGGGCCAGGCCGCGCTGACGGCTGAACTCCACGAACAGCCCGGGTGTCGTCATCACCGTCACACCGCCGGCGAGGGCCAGCGAGCACTCGCCCTGCCGCAGTGACTGCACAGCCAGGTGCAGGGCGACCAGCGAGGAGGAACAGGCGGTGTCGACGGTGACCGCGGGTCCTTCGAGGCCGAAGGTGTACGAGAGCCGTCCGGACATCACGCTGGCCGCGCTGCTGGTGGCGAGGTAGCCCTCGACGCCCTTCGGTGCCTGGCGCAGCGCCTCGATGTAGTCCTGGCCGTTGGTGCCGACGAAGACCCCGGCCTTGGTGCCGCGCACCGACGCGGGCGCGATGCCGGCCCGTTCCATCGCCTCCCAGCTGGTCTCCAGGAGCAGCCGCTGCTGCGGGTCCATGGCCAGCGCCTCGCGCGGCGAGATCCCGAAGAAGCCCGGGTCGAAGGCGCCCGCGTCGGAGAGGAAGGCGCCTTCCTTCACATACGAGGTCCCGGCGCGGTCGGGGTCCGGGTCGTAGAGCCCGGCCAGGTCCCAGCCGCGGTCGGCCGGGAACGGAGCGACTGCGTCCGCTCCTTGGGAGAGCAGGTCCCACAACTCCTCCGGGGACCGGACGCCACCCGGGAAACGGCAGCTCATCGCCACGATCGCGATCGGCTCGTGCGGCTTGTCCTCGGCGTCGCGGAGACGGCGCTGCGTCTGCCGCAGATCCGCCATGACCCGCTTCAGGTATTCGACAAGCTTCTCTTCGTTTGACATCTACCCTTGCCCCCTCAAGGAAACCAAACGGTTCATGATCATTATTAGGCATCCCCGAGTTCGCGGTCGATGACGTCGAAGAGCTCGTCGACCGAAACACTTTCGAGATCGTCCACGTCGTCGGCCTGTTCCGGATTCGTACCGGCCGCGGCGCCGGCGTCGTTCAGCTTCGCGAGCATGGACTGGAGCCGGAGCACCGCCTTGGTGCGCGCGATGTCGTCCTGCGGCAGTGCGGTGAGCACGGCCTCGAGACGGTCGATGTCCGAAGGCAGCGCGTTTTCCGGCGCACTCCCGTCCGGAGCCAGCTCGCCCATGAGGTGGCGGGCCAGCGCCGAGGGCGACGCGTAGTCGAACAACGTGGTGGGCCGCAGCCGCAGCCCGGTCGCCGAGTTCAGGCGGTTGCGCAACTCCACCGCGGTGAGCGAGTCGAGTCCCATCTCGAAGAAGCCCCGCTCCGCGTCGACACCCGCTTGCGTGGCGTATCCGAGGACCGTCGCCGTGTTCTTACGGATCAGGTCGAGCAGCGCCGACTCCCGCTCGGCGACCGGAAGGGCCACCAGGGTCTCGGCGAGCGTCGACGTCACCTCGGCGGAGGAACCCGCTTCCGGCAAGGCGTCGACCGTCCGGTGCAGTTGCTTCACCTCGGGGATCTCGCCGAAGAGCGCGCTGTTGCGGGCGCCGTCCAGCTCCTTGGCGAACCGCGACCAGTCGACGTCGGTGATCACCGGGCAGGCATCGGAACCGACAAGCGCCTGCTCCAGGGACCTGAGCGCCAGTCCGGGCTCCATGGGCGGCAGACCGAACCGCTCCATACGCCCGCTGACCATGCTGTTCTGGGCCGCCATACCGTCGTTGGCCCAGGGACCCCACGCGATCGAGGTCGCCGGGAGACCCTCACTGCGCCGCAGCTCCGCCAGGGCGTCCAGATACGCGTTCGCCGCCGCGTAGTTGGCCTGACCGGCACCACCGACCGTCGCGGAGAACGACGAGAACAACACGAACGCCGACAGATCCATGCCCTGGGTCAGCTCGTGCAGATGACGCGCCGCTTCGGCCTTCGACCGCAGCACGTCCTCGAACCGGGCAACGGACTGCCCGTCGAGAACACCGTCGTCCAGCACACCGGCCGTGTGCACCACCGCAGTCAGCGGGGCGTCAGCCGGCACCTGCTCCAACAGGCCGGCCACGGCCGCACGGTCACCCACATCACACGCCACAACCGACACCCGCGCACCGAGATCCGCGAGCTCCGCCCGCAGCTCCTCCACACCCTCAGCAGCCGGACCACGACGCGACACCAACATCAGATGCTCAGCACCCGCACCGGCCAGCCAACGCGCCACATGCCGGCCCAGACCACCCGTACCACCGGTCACCAGAACCGTCCCCGACGCACGCCACGACTCGTCGGCGGCGTTGGGCGATGCGGGGAGCATCCGGCGACCGAAGATCCCGGCAGAACGCACCGCGACCTCGACCTCACCGGACTGGAGCACGCCGGCCAGCCGCTCGGCCGAGCGCCCGTCGAGCGTTTCGGGGAGGTCGATCAAACCGCCCCACCGATCGGTGTTCTCTGTGGCGACGACCCGGCCGAGACCCCATATCTGGGCCTGATCCAGGTCCGTCACTCGCTCGCTGGAAGTGACAGCAACCGCGCCACGCGTCACACACCACAACGGAGCCGTCACGTCGGCATCACCGAGAGCCTGGACGAGCGCCAGGGTCAACGCGACGCCGGTCGGCACCGAACCGAACTCCGCAACACGGCCGTCGGCCAGCGCCAGCAACGACACCACACCGGCAAACGCCGAACCCGAACGCAACTGCTCAGCCATCACCTCACGGTCAGTACCGGAAACCTCCAGCACCACCGGCCGCGCACCACGACCAGCCAGACCAGCGACACACTGATCAACCCAAGCATCACCAGCCAGCCCAGCAGGAACGACGACCAACCAGTCACCCGACAACAACCCGGCCGGCTCCGCGAACGGCGACCACGACACCCGGTAACGCCAGTTGTCCACCGCCAGCCGCTCACGATCACGACGACGCCAAGCGGAAAGCACCGGCAGCACCGCCGCCAACGACTCACCCGCCATGTCACCCTCGGAAAGCTCCAGCAGCCCAGCGACCTCCGAGGCATCCCCGCGCTCCACCGCGTCCCAGAAGCCCGCATCGGCCGCTTCCAGAGCGTCGAGCGAGGCTTCCCCGGACTCGGCTTGAGGTGCCTGCACCCAGTACCGTTCCCGCTGGAAGGCGTAGGTCGGCAGCTCCGTCAGACGCGCCGCCCCTCCCGTGCGCTGGCCCAGGATCGCGGCCCAATCGACGGCCACACCCCGGACATGGGCCGAGCCCGCGAAGGTGAGCACACTCTCGACCTCATGACCCTGCGCACGAAGCGCCGGTATGAACGCGCTGGAGACAGCGGCCTCTTCGGGCAGGCACTGCTCACCCATGGTGGACAGAACCTGGTCGGGACCGAGCTCCAGGAAGGTGGTCACGCCATGGTCCGCCAGGCATGCGATGCCGTCGGCGAAACGGACGGTCGCGCGGACGTGGCGCACCCAGTAGTCCGGGTCACACACTTCCTCAGCCGTGGCGAGCACACCGGTCAGGTTGGAGACCAGCGGAATACGCGGCGCCGCATACGACAGTTGCTCGACCGTCTTACGGAAGTCGGCCAGCATCGGCTCCATCAGCGGCGAGTGGAACGCGTGCGACACCCGCAGCCGCCGCACCCGACGCCCCTCACCGCGCCACGCCGCTTCCAGCTCCGCGACCGACACCTCGGCACCGGAGACCACCACCGAGGACGGGCCGTTGACAGCAGCGATGTCCACATCGGCGTAGTCGACCAGGGCCGTACGGACGGATGCTTCGTCCGCCTCCACTGCCAGCATCGCGCCACCCGACGGCAGCGCCTGCATCAGCCGGCCACGCGCCGCCACCAACACACACGCATCCGCCAACGACCACACCCCGGCCACATACGCCGCCGCGATCTCACCAATCGAATGCCCGGCAACGTAATCCGGCTTCACACCCCACGACTCAGCAAGCCGATAGAGGGCAACCTCCACAGCGAACAGCGCGCACTGCGTGAACACCGTCGCATCCAGCAGAGCGGAATCGTCCCCGAACACCACCTCACGCAACGGCCGCTCCGACAGACCGTCGAACTGCCCGCACACCTCATCGAAGGCATCCGCGAACACCGGGAAAGCCTCGTACAACTCCCGGCCCATCCCGACCCGCTGACTGCCCTGACCCGAGAAAACCAACGCCGACTTCCCCGACGTCGGCATACCCCGGACCACACCGGCGGCCGGCTCACCCGACACCACCGCGCCCAGCCCGGCCTCGAAGCCCGCCCGGTCCGCAGCAACCACCACCGCACGGTGCTCGAACACCGACCGCGCCGCCACCAACGAGTACGCCACATCGGCAGCCGCGACGTCCTCGTCCCGCGCCAGCGACAGCAAGCGTTCCACCTGCCCCCGCAACGCAGCCTCGGACTTCGCCGACACCACCCACGGCAGCGGCAACGAGTCCTCGGACGTGGCCGGAGCCTCCGGTTCCTCCGGTGCCTGCTCCAGGATCACGTGGGCGTTCGTTCCGCTGATGCCGAACGACGACACACCCGCCCGGCGAGGCCGGCCGGTCTCGGGCCACGCGGTGGCCTCGGTCAGCAGCTCGACCGCGCCGGCCGTCCAGTCGACGTGCGGCGACGGCTCGTCCACGTGCAGCGATCGCGGCAGCACACCGTGCCGCATCGCCAGCACCATCTTCATGATGCCCGCGACACCGGCTGCCGCCTGCGTGTGACCGATGTTCGACTTGATCGAGCCCAGCCACAACGGCCGGTCCTCCGGCCGCTCCTGGCCGTACGTCGCCAGCAGCGCCTGCGCCTCGATCGGGTCACCGAGCTTCGTGCCCGTGCCGTGCGCCTCCACCGCGTCGACCTCGTCGGCCGTGAGCCCCGCGCCGGCCAGCGCCGCACGGATCACCCGCTGCTGCGACGGACCGTTCGGCGCGGACAGGCCGTTGCTCGCGCCGTCCTGGTTCAGCGCGGAACCCCGGACCACGGCGAGCACCTGGTGGCCGTTGCGCCGCGCGTCCGACAGGCGCTCCAGCAGGAGCATGCCGACGCCTTCCGCCCAGCCGGTGCCGTCGGCCGCGGCCGCGAACGGCTTGCAGCGGCCGTCGGGGGCCAGGCCGCGCTGACGGCTGAACTCCACGAAGGCGACCGGGCTGGCCATGACCGTGGCCCCGCCCGCCAGCGCGAGCGAGCACTCGCCCTGCCGCAGCGCCTGCGCCGCCCAGTGCAGGGCGACCAGGGACGACGAGCAGGCGGTGTCGATGGTCACCGCGGGACCTTCGAAGCCGAAGGTGTACGAGATGCGGCCGGAGGCGACGCTGCCCGCGTTGCCGGTCATCAGGTAGCCCTCGGAGGCTTCCCCTGCCTGCTGCACCGCGTCGCCGTAGTCGTGGTAGGTCAGACCGCAGAACACGCCGGTCTGGCTGCCGTGCACGGACACCGGGTCGATCCCGGCCCGCTCCAGGGCCTCCCAGGAGGTCTCCAGCAGCAGCCGCTGCTGCGGGTCCATCGCCAGCGCCTCACGCGGCGAGATCCCGAAGAAGCCCGGGTCGAACTCGCCCGCTTCGTAGAGGAATCCGCCCTCGCGGGCGTAGGCCGTGCCCTTGTGGTCCGGGTCCGGGTGGTAGAGCCCCTCCAGGTCCCAGCCACGGTCGGTGGGCAGGCCGGACACCGCGTCCCCGTCGTCGACGAGGAGCTGCCACAGCTCCTCGGGCGACCGTACGCCGCCCGGGAAGCGGCAGCCCATGCCGATGATGGCGATCGCGTCGTCGTCGGAGCCGGACCCGGCCGTCGTCACCTGCCGGTCCTGGGGAGCCGCCGACCGCTGCTCGCCCTCGGCCTGCTCCGGGCCCATGACCTCGCCGAGGATGTGGCGGGCGACGGCGGCCGGGGTCGGATAGTCGAAGACGAGCGTGGCCGAGAGCCGGAGCCCGGTCGCGGCGTTGAGGCGGTTGCGCAGTTCGACCGCGGTGAGCGAGTCGAAGCCGATCTCCTTGAACGCACGGCCCACCGTGACGGCTTCCGCTCCCGTGTGACCGAGCACGGCCGCCACGTTGTCGGTCACCAGCTCCAGCAGGACCTCTTCCCGCTCCTTCGGCGCGAGGCCGGCGAGGCGCCGCACCAGGGCGGGAGTTCCGCTGTCGTCGGCAGCCGCGACGACCCGGCGCGCCGGGGTTCCGACGAGGTGGCGGAGGATCGTGGGCACCGTGCCGGGCCGCGCGTGTGCCCGCAGCACACTCACGTCCATGCGCGTCGGCACGAGGTGGCACTCCCCCGTCGTCTGTGCCGCGTCGAACAGCGCCAGTCCCTCGTCGGCGGGCAGCGGCGTCATGCCGAACCGCGCCATGCGGGCCATGTCGACCTCGCCCAGGTGACCGGTCATGTCACTGCGCTCGGCCCAGAAGCCCCACGCCAGCGACACACCGGCGAGGCCACGGGCCCGCCGGCGCGCTGCCAGGGCGTCCAGGAACATGTTGGCCGCCGCGTAGTTGCCCTGACCGGCTGCGCCGAAGGTGGCGGCCGCCGACGAGAACAGCACGAATGCCGTCAGGTCCATGCCTTCCGTCAGCTCGTGCAGGTGCACGGCGGCGTCGGCCTTGGGGCGCAGCACCGCGTCCAGCCGGTCCGGGGTCAGTGACTCGACCATGCCGTCGTCCAGCACACCGGCCGCGTGCACCACGCCACGCAGCGGGTACTCCGCGGGAATCCGTGCCAGCAGGCCGGCCACCGCCTCGCGGTCCGCCACGTCGCACGCCTCGAAGATCACGCGGGCGCCCGACGCGGTGAGTTCCCGCTCGAGTTCGGCGGCTTCCGGAATGTCCCGGCCCCGGCGCGAGACCAGGACCACGCAGCGGACGCCGTGTCCGTCCACCAGGTGCCGCGCCACGAGCCGTCCCAGGACGCCGCTCGCACCGGTGATCAGCACCGAGCCTTCGGTGTCCCAGGTGCCGGCCGGGCCGGCCGGGGCGGCGGGGACCGTCGCCCTCGTCAGGCGCGGGACGTACGTCCGGCCCGCCCGTACGGCGATCTGCGGTTCGTCGGTGGCGAGCACCGCCGCGAGCGCGGTACGCGTACCGTCCGGGTCCTCCTCCAGGTCGAGCAGGACGAAGCGGTCCGGGTGTTCCGCCTGTGCCGACCTGACCAGGCCCCACACAGCGGCCGCGGCCAGGTCCGGCACGTCCTCGCCGGACCCGGTCGCCACCGCGCCGCGGGTCACCACGACCAGCCGCGAGCCGGCGAACCGCTCGTCGGCCAGCCATCCCTGAAGTGTTTCCAGCGCGCGGTGCGTCGCCAGGTGCGCCGCACCCGCCTCCTGCCCGTCACCGGTCCCGGAGTCGGCGAGGAACGGCAGGAGTACGAGCTCCGGGGCCGCACCGTCCGGTACGTCCCGCAGACCGGCGTACTCGTCGATCCGCCCGGCGTCCTGGCCGAGCAGGGTACGGAGCCCGGCCGCGTCAGGACCGACGACCGTCCAACGGGCGTCGTCGTCGAGCGAACCGGCCTGGAGCGGCCGCCACTCCACCCGGAACAGCGACTCGTGAGGCACTTGCCCGACGGTGATGTCGTCCGGCGTGACCGTACGGGTGGTCACCGCGTCGACGGCGGCCACCAGCCGGCCGGTCTCGTCGGCGAGCAGCACCGACCCCCCGGGGGTGAGCCGCGCGCGCAGTGTGGTGGCACCGGTGGCGTGCAGGGTCACTCCGCTCCACGCGTGCGGGAGCACGACCGTACGGTCGTCCGCGTCCGTACGGTCATCCGCGGCGTGCAGGACGGCATCCAGGAGCGCCGGGTGCACGACGAACCGGCCGGCATCCGCGTGCCGGTCCTCCGGCAACGCCACCTCGGCGAAGATCTCCTCACCCCTGCGCCACGCCTGCCGCAGGCCCTGGAACGCGGGGCCGTACACCAGGCCGTCAGGGCGCTCCTCGTACCAGCCCGCGAGGTCGAGGGGTTCGGCCCCCGCCGGAGGCCACTGGCCGAGACCGGCGTCGTCCGAGGCCGCGGGGGCACCCGCCGCGAGGACACCGGTGGCGTTCCGGGTCCAGGGAAGGTCTGCTGCTCCGTCCTCGAAGCGCGAGTAGACGTTCACCGTACGGCGGCCGGAGTCGTCCGGTCCCCCGACAGCGAGCTGGAGCTGCACCGCGCCGCTCGCGGGGAGCGCCAGCGGCGATTGCACCGTGAGCTCCTCGACACGGTCGCAGCCGACCGCGTCGCCGGCCCGCAGCGCCAACTCCACGAACGCGGAACCGGGCAGCAGCGGCGTCCCGTAGAGGGCATGGTCGGCCAGCCAGGGATGCGCCTGTATCGACAGCCGACCCGTGAACAGGTGCCCGTCCGACTCCGGCAGCATGACCGCGGCGCCCAGGAAGGGGTGGTCGGCGGCGGACAGACCGGCCGACGTGACGTCGCCCAGGCGGGCTGCGGACGGCTCGATCCAGTAACGCTGGTGCTGGAAGGCGTAGGTGGGGAGGTCGACGCGCCGGGCGCCGGTGCCGTCGAAGAGCTTCGCCCAGTCGACGGAAGCCCCGCCGACGAAGGCTTCGGCGACGGAGGTCAGGAAGCGGTCGAGACCGCCCTCGTCGCGGCGGAGGGAGCCGACGGCGGTGATGCTGTGGTTCTCGGCGGTCTGCTCAATACCCATGGTCAGGACCGGGTGGGCACTGGACTCCACGAACAGGCGGAATCCGTCGTCCAGGAGAGCCTGGACGGCTTCCTGGAAGCGGACGGTCTGGCGCAGGTTGCGATACCAGTAGCCCGCGTCCATCGCGGTGGTGTCCAGGACGCCACCGGTCACCGTCGAGTAGAACGGCACGGATGCCGAGCGGGGAGCGATACCGGCGAGGTCCCGCAGGAGCGCGTCCTCGATCTCCTCCACGTGCGCGCAGTGCGAGGCGTAGTCCACCGCGATCCGACGAGCGCGGATGCCGTCGGCCTCACAGTTGGCGAGGAGTTCGTCGAGGGCGTCGTTGTCACCGGAAACCACGACCGTGGCCGGGCCGTTGACTGCCGCCACCGCGAGTCGGCTGTCCAGCCGCTCCTTAACCGCTTCCACATCCAGCGAGACGGACACCATTCCGCCACGGCCGGACAGAGCACGCAGCGCCTGGCTACGGAGAGCCACCACCTTCGCGGCGTCCTCCAGAGAGAGCGCGCCCGCAACGCACGCGGCCGCGATCTCACCCTGCGAGTGACCAATGACAGCAGCCGGTTCCACACCGGCCGAACGCCACACCTCGGCCAGGGAGACCATCACAGCCCAGAGAACCGGCTGAACGACGTCGACCTGCTCAAGCCAGCCGGCGTCATCACTACGCAGCAGATCGGTCAACTGCCAGTCCACATACGGCGCCAACGCAGCGCCACACTCCGCGATCCGCTCCGCGAACACCGTCGAGGAATCCAGCAGACCGGCAGCCATGCCGAGCCACTGCGAGCCCTGCCCCGGGAACACGAACGCCGCACGCCCGTCCGACTCCGCAGCACGGCCCCGCACCACACCCGGCGCCTCGCGTCCGTCCACCAGAGCGCTCAGACCGTCCGGGTGTCCCGCCAGGACGACGGCCCGGTGCTCGAACACACCCCGTCCAGACGCCAGCGAGAAACCCACGTCCAGAGACGACAGCTCGCCCACATGCGCAAGCAACCGCTCCGCCTGGCCCCGCAACGCGGCCTCGGACTTTCCGGAGAGCACCCACGGCACCACCACCGGCGGCTCGACCGATGCCGGCTCCTCCTCGGCAACTGCCGCAGGCGCCTGCTCAAGGATCACGTGCGCGTTCGTACCGCTGACACCGAAGGACGACACGCCCGCCCGGCGCGGACGACCGGTCTCGGGCCACGGTGTGGGGTCGGTCAGCAGGCGGAGCGTGCCGGACGACCAGTCGACGTGGGGGGTGGGCTCGTCCACGTGCGGCATCTCGGGCAGCATGCCGTGCCGCATCGCCAGGACCATCTTCATGATCCCGGCAACACCGGCCGCGGCCTGGGTGTGGCCGATGTTCGACTTGATCGAGCCCAGCCACAACGGCTGGTTCTCAGAACGCTCCTGGCCGTACGTGGCGAGCAGCGCCTGCGCCTCGATCGGGTCACCGAGCTTGGTGCCCGTACCGTGCGCCTCCACCGCGTCCACCTCGGCAGCCGACAGCCCGGCGCTCGCCAACGCTGCACGGATCACCCGCTGCTGCGACGGACCATTGGGCGCCGTAAGGCCATTGCTCGCACCGTCCTGATTGACGGCCGAGCCACGCACGACCGCCAGCACCTGGTGGCCATTGCGCTGCGCGTCCGACAGCCGCTCCACCAGGAGCAGGCCGACGCCCTCGCCCCAGCCCGTGCCGTCGGCCGCCGCCGCGAAGGGCTTGCAGCGACCGTCGGGGGCCAGGCCGCGCTGGCGGCTGAACTCCACGAAGCCACGCGGCGACACCATGAGCGAGACACCGCCCACGATCGCGAGCGTGCACTCGCCCTGCCGCAGGGCCTGCGCCGCCAGGTGCAGGGCCACCAGCGAGGAGGAGCACGCGGTGTCGACGGTCACCGCCGGGCCTTCGAGTCCGAAGGTGTAGGAGATACGTCCCGAGACGACGCTGGCCGCGTTGCCGGTGGCGACATAGCCCTCGGACACTTCGGGGGCCTTGTCGGCGAGGGACACGTATTCCTGGCCGTTCGTGCCGATGAAGACGCCGGTGCGGCTGCCGCGCACCGCCCCGGGGTCGACGCCGGCCCGCTCCCAGAGTTCCCAGGCGGTCTCCAGCAGCAGCCGCTGCTGCGGGTCCATGGCCAGCGCCTCGCGGGGCGATATCCCGAAGAAGTCGGCGTCGAATCCGCTCACTTCGTCGAGGAAGGCCCCCTCGCGGACGTAGCTCTTCCCGAGCGCGTCGGGGTCGGCGTCGTACAACCCGTCGAGGTCCCAGCCGCGGTCCGTCGGGAAGGGCGAGACGGCGTCCTCGCCGGTGGCGAGGAGCTGCCACAGCTCGTCCGCGGAGCCCACGCCGCCGGGGAACCGGCAGCTCATGGCCACGATCGCCATGGGCTCGTCGTCCGCCGCCACCGTCGCCGGGAGCGACGGGACAGGCTCGTCGTCGCGCGAGCCGAGCAGTTCGGTGAGCAGGTGGCCGGCCAACGCGGTCGGTGTGGGGTAGTCGAACACGAGCGTGGCCGAGAGCTGCGTCCCGGTGGCCTCGGTGAGCCTGTTGCGCAGGTTCACCGCGGTCAGGGAGTCGAAGCCGATCTCCATGAACGCACGGCCCGGGGTGATCGCCTCGGCGCCCGCGAATCCGAGCACGGCGGCGACATGGGCCCGTACGAGCTCCAGCATGACGCGGTACTGCTCGGCCTCGGGCAGCCCGCGCAGACGACCGACGAGCGCCGACGCGCCGTCGGCGAGTCCCGTGTCGGCGGCGTCCGCCTCGAACGCCTCGGTCAGCTGCCCGACTTCCGGGATCCCGCTGAGCATGCGGGACAGCTGCCGGGCCTCGAAGGTGCCGACGAAGCGCTTCCAGTCGGCGTCGACGAGGGCGATGGCGGTGTCGTCCGCGGCGAGCGACCGTTCGAGAGCCGCCACCGCGAGCTGCGGGTCCATCGGGAGCATGCCGGTGCGGCGGAGGGTACGACCGACCTCGGCGCTGCCGACGGCCATGCCGTCGTTGGCCCAGGGACCCCACGCGATCGAGGTCGCCGGGAGACCCTCACTGCGCCGCAGCTCCGCCAGCGCATCCAGATACGCGTTCGCCGCCGCGTAGTTGGCCTGGCCTGCGCCGCCGACCGTCGCGGAGAACGACGAGAACAACACGAACGCCGACAGATCTATGTCCTGGGTCAGCTCGTGCAGATGACGCGCCGCCTCGGCCTTCGACCGCAGCACATCCTCGAACCGGGCAACGGACTGGCCGTCGAGGACACCGTCGTCCAGCACACCGGCCGTGTGCACCACCGCAGTCAGCGGGGCATCGGCCGGCACCTGCTCCAACAGGCCGGCCACGGCCGCACGGTCACCCACATCACACGCCACAACCGACACCCGCGCACCGAGATCCGCGAGCTCCGCCCGCAGCTCCTCCACACCCTCAGCAGCCGGACCACGACGCGACACCAACATCAGATGCTCAGCACCCGCACCCGCCAGCCAACGCGCCACATGCCGGCCCAGACCACCCGTACCACCCGTGACCAGCACCGTCCCCGACGCACGCCACGCATCGACA
Source organism: Streptomyces sp. NPDC001407 (assembly GCF_042895325.1). NCBI lineage: Bacteria > Bacillati > Actinomycetota > Actinomycetes > Kitasatosporales > Streptomycetaceae > Streptomyces > Streptomyces sp. NPDC001407. The sequence continues at coordinate 197,489 of NZ_JBIAWF010000009.1, read as the reverse complement.
CCGGCACTCACCGAAGCACGCACAACCCGGCGACCGAAGATCCCGGCAGACCGGACCGCGACCTCGCCCTCACCGGACCGGAAAACAGCCGCCAGACGCCCCGCCGAACGCTCATCGAGGACCTCGGGAAGATCGACCAGACCACCCCAACGACCAGCAAGCTCCAACGCCGCCACACGACCCAGACCCCACAACTGCGCCTGATCCAGATCCGCCACACGCTCGCTGGAAGTGACAGCAACCGCGCCACGCGTCACACACCACAACGGAGCCGTCACACCGGCATCGCCAAGAGCCTGGACCAGGGTCAGCGTCAACGCAACGCCAGTCGGCACCGAACCGAACTCCGCAACACGGCCGTCGGCCAGCGCCAGCAACGACACCACACCATCGGAACCAGCATGCGCCCGCAACTGCTCAGCCATCACCTCACGGTCAGCACCGGAAACCTCCAGCACCACCGGCCGCGCACCACGACCAGCCAGACCAGCAACACACTGATCGACCCAAGCATCACCAGCCAGGCCGGCCGGAACAACCACCAACCAGTCACCCGACAACAACCCGGCCGGCTCCGCGAACGGCGACCACGACACCCGGTAACGCCAGTTGTCCACCGCCAGCCGCTCACGATCACGACGACGCCAAGCGGAAAGCACCGGCAGCACCGCCGCCAACGACTCACCCGCCGCGTCCCCCTCGGAAAGCTCCAGCAGCCCAGCGACCTCCGAGGCGTCCTCGCGCTCCACCGCTTCCCAGAAACCGGCATCCGCGTTGTCGCCGCTGGACGCCACGGTCGATTCGAGCCAGTAGTGCTCGCGCTGGAAGGCGTAGGTGGGCAGCTCGATCTTCCGGGCCGGGGCGAGCATCGCAGCCCAGTCCACGCTGTGACCCTGGACGTAGATCTGAGCCAGGGCCTCCAACAGCGACGGCGCTTCGTCACGCCCCTTGCGCAGAGCCGACGCGAACACCACCTGCGGGGCGGACTCCTGCCCCATGCCCGACAGGACACCGTCCGGGCCGAGCTCCAGGCACGTGGTCACACCCTGGTCCGCCAGGCATGCGATGCCGTCGGCGAAACGCACGGCCTCGCGCACGTGGCGCACCCAGTAGTCCGGGTCGCACACTTCCTCAGCCGTGGCGAGCGCACCGGTCAGGTTGGAGACGAACGGGATGCGAGGTGCCTCGTACGACAGTTGCTCGGCCGTCTTGCGGAAGTCGGCCAGCATCGGCTCCATCAGCGGCGAGTGGAACGCGTGCGAGACACGCAGGCGCCGCACCCGGCGGCCTTCCGCACGCCAGGCCGCTTCCAGCTCCGCGACCGACACCTCGGCACCGGATACGACCACGGAGGACGGGCCGTTGATGGCGGCGATGTCCACGTCGGCGTAGTCGGCGAGAGCCGTACGGACAGCCGTCTCGTCCGCCTCCACAGCCAGCATCGCACCACCCGACGGCAGCCCCTGCATCAGCCGGCCACGCGCCGCCACCAACGCACACGCGTCCGCGAGCGACCACACCCCGGCCACATACGCGGCCGCGATCTCGCCAATCGAATGCCCGGCAACGTAATCCGGCTTCACACCCCACGAAGCAGCCAACCGGTAGAGGGCGACCTCGACAGCGAACAGGCCGCACTGCGCGAACACGGTCGCATCCAGCAGAGCGGAATCGTCCCCGAACACCACCTCACGCAACGGCCGTTCCAGCAGACCGTCGAATTGCCCGCACACCTCATCGAAGGCGTCCGCGAACACCGGGAAGGCTTCGTAGAGTTCCCGGCCCATACCCAGCCGCTGACTGCCCTGACCCGAGAAGATCACCGCCAGCTTCCCCGGGCCCGAGACGCCTCGGACCACACCAGCGGCAGGCTCGCCCGAGATCACGGCGTCCAGCCCGGCAGCGAAGTTCTGCGACTCGTCGGCCAGCACCACCGCACGGTGCTCGAACACCGACCGCGCCGCCACCAGGGAGTACGCCACGTCGATCGGCGCCGCGGCCTCGTCACGCGTCAACGACAGCAGGCGCTCCGCCTGTCCTCGCAACGACGCCTCGGACCTGGCCGACACCACCCAAGGCAGCACGGGCAGCGAGCACTCCGGAGCGGCCGCCGTCACCGGCTGCTCCTCCGGCGCCTGCTCCAGGATCACGTGGGCGTTCGTGCCGCTGATACCGAACGACGACACACCCGCCCGCCGCACCCGGCCGCTCTCCGGCCACGACGCGGCCTCGGTCAGCAGCTCGACCGCGCCGGCCGACCAGTCGACGTGCGGCGACGGCTCGTCCACGTGCAGCGTGCGCGGCAGCGTGCCGTGCCGCATCGCCAGGACCATCTTCATGATCCCGGCAACACCGGCTGCCGCCTGCGTGTGACCGATGTTGGACTTCACCGAGCCGAGCAACAGGGGCTTGTCCTCGGGCCGTTCCTGGCCGTACGTGGCCAGCAGCGCCTGCGCCTCGATCGGGTCACCGAGCTTGGTGCCCGTACCGTGCGCCTCCACCGCGTCCACCTCGGCAGCAGACAGCCCGGCGCTCGCCAGCGCCGCACGGATCACCCGCTGCTGCGACGGACCGTTCGGCGCCGTCAACCCATTGCTCGCACCGTCCTGATTGACGGCGGAGCCACGCACGACCGCCAGCACCTGGTGGCCGTTGCGGCGGGCGTCGGAGAGGCGCTCCAGCAGCAGCACGCCGATGCCTTCGGCGAGGCCCATGCCGTCCGCGGCTGCCGCGAAGGCCTTGCAGCGGCCGTCCAGGGCCAGGCCGCGCTGGCGGCTGAAGCCGATGAGCGCGCCGGGGTTCGGCATGACGGCGACGCCGCCTGCGAGGGCCAGCGAGCACTCGCCCTGCCGCAGCGACTGCACAGCCAGGTGCAGGGCCACCAGCGACGACGAGCAGGCGGTGTCCACCGTCACGGCGGGACCCTCGAACCCGAAGGAGTAGGCGACGCGGCCGGAGACGACGCTGGCCGCGCTGCCGGTCATCAGGTGGCCTTCGGAGCCCTCGGGCGCCTCGTGCACGCGCGGGCCGTACTCCTGGTAGTTGGAGCCGATGAAGACACCGGTCCGGCTGCCGCGCAGGGAGAGTGCGGGCAGGCCGGCGCGTTCGAAGGCCTCCCAGGAGGTCTCCAGCAGCAGCCGCTGCTGCGGGTCCATGGCCGCCGCCTCACGCGGCGAGATCCCGAAGAACGCCGGGTCGAACTCGCCTGCTTCGTAGAGGAATCCGCCCTCTCGCACATAGGTCTTGCCCGGGGCGTCCGGGTCCGGGTCGTAGATGCCGTCGAGGTCCCAGCCGCGGTCGGTGGGCAGCCCGCCGATGGCGTCCCCGTCGGACGTGATCAGCTGCCAGAGTTCCTCGGGCGACGTGACCCCGCCCGGGTAGCGGCAGCTCATCGCGACGATCGCGATGGGGTCGTCGTCGGTCGCCGCGACCTCCGTGACCGCGCCGACGAGTGCGTCAGCGGTCTGCGACGGGTCGGACGGCGTCCCGAGGAGCTGTTCCTGGATGTACTCGCTCAGCACAGCGCTGCTGGGGTAGTCGAAGACCAGGGTGGCGGGCAGCCGCAGGCCCGTGGCCGCGTTCAGCCGGTTGCGGAGTTCCACCGCCGTCAGCGAGTCGAAGCCGAGGTCCCTGAAGGCGCGCTCGGAGTCAACCGCGTCCTGGGAGTCGTGTCCCAGGACGGCCGCCACCTGTTCGTGGACGAGGTCGAGGACGGCGTGCCCGCGCTCGCCGGGGGTCAGCGCTTCGAGCCGCTGCCGCAGCGGCGACGCCGCGTCGGCTCCCGCGTCCGAGCCGTTCGAGGTGCTGTCGGTGCTCCGCTGCTCGATGCCGCGTGCCTCGGGCAGCTCTTCGAGCAGGGGGCTGGGGCGGGCCGAGGTGAAGACGGGGATGAAGCTCTCCCAGTCGATGTCGGCGATCGCCAGGTGCGTCTGGTCGTGGTCGAGCGTCTGCTGAAGCGCGGCGATGCCGAGGTCCGGGTCCATGAAGCGCAGCCCGCGGCGGCGCAGTTGGTCCAGATCCAGGCCCTCGGGGACGTTGTCGCCGACCGCGTCCCACACGCCCCAGGCCACGGACGTGGCCGACAGGCCGTTCGCGCGCCGCTGCTGGGCGAGCGCGTCCAGGTAGGCGTTGGCCGCGGCGTACGCGGCGTGGTCGCCGACGCCCCACACGGCGGAGACGGACGAGAAGAGCACGAACGCGTCGAGCGGTGTGTCGCGCAGCAGGGCGTCGAGGTGTGCCGCTCCGGCGGTCTTCGCGTTCATGACGTCGGCGAAGTCCGCCGTCGTCGTCTCTGCCAGCCCGGCCAGGTCGATGTAGGCGGCGGCGTGGATGACTGCGGTGAGGGGGCAGTCCTCGGGTACGGAGTCGAGGACGCGGGCCAGTGCCTCGCGGTCGGCGACGTCGCAGGCGGTGACCGTGACCCGGGTGCCCTGCTCGGCCAGCTCGGCGACCAGGGCCTCGGCGCCGGGTGCCGCGAGTCCGCGGCGGCTCGTCAGGACGAGGTGCTCGGCGCCGTTACGGGCCAGCCACCGGGCCAGGTGGGTGCCGAGAGCACCCGTGCCGCCGGTGATGAGAACGGTGCCGCGGGGCTTCCAGGTGCGCAGGGGACGGGTCTCGCCGAGCGGGGCCGGTTCCAGTCGGCGCAGCATGACTCCGGAGCCGCGGATGGCCACCTGGTCCTCGGCGGTGGCGCCGGCCAGCACACCGGCGAGCCGGGTCCGGGCGCGGCCGTCCAGGTGCTCCGGCAGGTCGATCAGGCCGCCCCAGCTGTCCGGGTACTCCACCCCGGCGACTCGGCCCATGCCCCAGACCGCCGCCTGGGCGGCACTGGCCAGCGGGTCGGCGTCACTGGTCGACACCGCGCCCCGCGTGGCGCACCACAGGGGCACCCGTGCTCCGAGGTCGCCCAGCGCCTGGATGAGGGTGAGGGTTCCGATCAGGCCGGATGTCGTGAAGGGGTGTTCCGGGTGCGGGGTCTCGTCCAGGGCCAGCAGTGACAGGACGCCGGACGGGCGGTCCGTCGTGGTCCCGCGCAGCCGTGCCGCCATCGTGGCGCGGTCCGCGGTCCCGTCCAGTTCGAGGGTCACGACGTGGGCGCCGTACGCCTGGAGCGCCTGCTGTACGTCCGCCACCAGCGGGTCTTCGGTCCGCGAACCCGGCACCACGACGAGCCATGTCCCGGACAGCGAGGGCGTCGACGTACCGGTCGTCGTGCGCCACACCACGCGGTAGCGCCAGGCGTCCACGGCCGACTCGGAGCGCCGCTGCCGACGCCACTGCGCGAGCGCGGGCAGGACGGCGTCCAACGACTCCTGCTGCTCGGCCGATTCGACCCGCAGCGTGGCGGCCAGGGCCTCGCGGTCCTGGTGCTCGACGGCTTCCCAGAAGACCGCGTCCGAGCCGTCGCCGTCGGCGGTCGCCTTGGCGGCCTGCGCCTTCGTGCTGGTCAGCCAGTAGCGCTGGTGCTGGAAGGCGTATGTCGGTAGATCGACGTGCTCGGCGCCGGTGCCGTCGAAGAGCTTGGCCCAGTCGACGGACGCCCCGCCGACGAAGGCTTCGGCGACCGAGGTCAGGAAGCGGTCCAGGCCACCTTCGTCACGGCGGAGCGAACCGACGGCGGTGATGGTCGTGTTGTGGGCTTCGGCGGTCTGCTCGACGCCCATGGTCAGGACCGGGTGAGCACTGGACTCCACGAAGAGACGGAAGCCGTCGTCCAGGAGCGCCTGGACGGCTTCCTGGAAGCGGACGGTCTGACGCAGGTTGCGATACCAGTAGGCAGCGTCGAAAGCGTTCGTCTCCAGTACGCCACCGGTCACCGTCGAATAGAACGGCACGGACGCCGGGCGGGGGTTGATGCCGGCGAGGTCCCGCAGCAGCGCGTCCTCGATCTCCTCCACGTGCGCGCAGTGCGACGCGTAATCCACCGCGACACGCCGGGCACGGATACCGTCCGCCTCGCAACCGGCGAGGAGTTCGTCGAGGGCGTCGTTGTCACCGGAAACGACCACCGTGGCCGGGCCATTGACCGCCGCAACGGCAAGTCGGCCGTCCAGCCGCTGCTCAACCGCCTCCACATCCAGCGAGACGGACACCATTCCGCCACGGCCGGACAGAGCACGCAGAGCCTTGCTCCGCAGCGCCACCACCTTCGCCGCGTCCTCCAGCGACAGCGCGCCCGCAACGCACGCGGCAGCTATCTCACCCTGCGAGTGACCGATGACGGCAGCAGGCTCCACGCCCGTCGAACGCCACACCTCGGCCAGGGAGACCATCACCGCCCACAGCACCGGCTGTACGACGTCGACCTGCTCAAGCCAGGCGGCGTCATCACTCCGCAGCAGATCGGTCAACGACCAGTCCACGTACGGCGCCAACGCGGTCGCGCACTCCGCGATCCGCTCCGCGAACACCGGCGAGGACTCCAGCAGTTCCGCCGCCATGCCGACCCACTGCGACCCCTGCCCGGGGAAGACGAAGGCGACGCCGGTGCCGCGGCGGACGACGCCTTCGACGAGGCCCTGCGCGGCTCGTCCCGCGACGTACGACTCCAGCTCCCGCACCGCGCCCGTGCGGTCGGAGGCGAGGACGACCGCGCGGTGGTCGAAGGCGGTGCGCGTGGTGGCGAGGGACAGGCCGGTGTCCGCTGCGGGGGCCTCGGGGTGGGCCTCGGCGTGCTCCAGGAGCCGTTCGGCCTGGGCGCGCAGCGCCGTCGCGGACTTGGCCGAGAGCACCCACGGCACCCTCGGCAGGGCGGTCGCCGCCGGGCCCGCGGTCCCGTCTGCTTCCGGTGCGTCGTCCTGCGGGGCCGGTGCCTGCTCGATGATGGCGTGGGCGTTGGTGCCGCTGATACCGAAGGACGAGACGCCCGCCCGGCGGGGTTCCTCGCCCTCGGCCCAGGGAGTGGTCTCGGTGAGCAGCCGGACGGAGTCGGCCGACCAGTCGACGTGGGGGGAGGGTGCGTCGATGTGCAGGGTGCGCGGCAGGACGCCGTGCCGCATCGCCAGGACCATCTTCATGATGCCCGCGACGCCGGCGGCGGCCTGGGTGTGTCCGATGTTGGACTTCACGGAGCCGAGCAACAGGGGCTTGTCGGCGGGGCGTTCGCGCCCGTACGTCGCCAGCAGGGCCTGGGCCTCGATGGGGTCGCCGAGCTTGGTGCCCGTGCCGTGCGCCTCCACGGCGTCGACCTGGCCGGCCGTGAGCCCGGCGTTGGCGAGGGCCGCGCGGATCACGCGCTGCTGGGCGGGGCCGTTGGGCGCGGACAGGCCGCTGCTCGCGCCGTCCTGGTTGATGGCCGTGCCGCGGACGACGGCGAGGACACGGTGGCCGTTGCGGCGGGCGTCGGACAGGCGCTCCAGGAGGAGCATGCCGGCGCCCTCGGCGGGGCCGAATCCGTCCGCCGCCGCCGCGAAGGGCTTGCAGCGGCCGTCGGGGGCGAGCCCGCGCTGGCGGCTGAAGCCGATGAAGGTGCCGGGGGTGGCCATGACGGTGACGCCACCGGCGAGGGCGAGCGTGCACTCGCCCTGGCGCAGGGCTTGGACGGCCAGGTGGAGGGCCACGAGCGAGGAGGAGCAGGCGGTGTCGACGGTGACCGCCGGGCCCTCCAGGCCCAGGGTGTAGGCGACGCGGCCGGAGACGACGCTGATGGCGCTGCCGGTCACGAGGTGGCCCTCGACGCCGTCGGGCGCCTCGTGGACGCGCGGCCCGTAGTCCGGGGCGACGGCGCCGACGAAGACGCCGGACCGGCTGCCCTTGAGGGAGGCCGGGTCGATGCCCGCGCGCTCGACGGCCTCCCAGGAGGTCTCCAGCAGCAGGCGCTGCTGGGGGTCCATGGCGGCCGCCTCGCGCGGGGAGATGCCGAAGAAGTCGGCGTCGAAGTCGCCGACGTCGTGCAGGAAGCCGCCTTCGCGGGCGTAGGTGGTGCCCGGCCGGTCGGGGTCGGCGGCGTAGAGGGAGCCGGTGTCCCAGCCGCGGTCGGCGGGGAAGGGCGTGATGGCGTCCCTGCCGTCGTGGAGCAGCTCCCAGAAGTCCTCGGGGCCGCGCACCTCCCCGGGGAAGCGGCAGCTCATGCCGACGATGGCGATCGGCTCGCGGGCCGCCGCCTCCATCTCCTGGAGGCGGCCGCGGGTCTGATGCAGATCAGCCGTGACCCGCCGGAGGTAGCCGAGGAGCTTTTCTTGTTCCGACATTTCCGACATCAGGACCTCACGAGCTCGGGAAGCTGGGCGTTCGACGGGGCGTGTGTATTCCGGTGGTGCGGGGCGTTCATCGGGGAGATCAAGCGGATCCGAACTCCTCCGACGTGCCGAACTCCTGGTCGATGAAGGCGAAGAGCTCGTCGGCCTCCGCCGTCTCCAGGTGCTCGGTGACCGCGGTGGGAGCGTCGGCCGCCGGGCCGTCGCCGGCCACGTCCCAGGCGGAGACGGTGGACAGCAGGTCCTTGAGCCGGGCGGTGACCATCTCGCGGGTGGCGGCGTCGGTGTCCGCGCCGGTGTCGCGGAGTACGGCCTCCAGCCTGTCGATCTCGGTGCCGAGTGAGGCTCCCCCGCCCGCCTCCTCCGGCGCGGGCGCGATCTCCTCCCCGATGAGTCCGGCGAGCGCCTCGGGGGTCGGGTAGTCGAAGATCAGGGTGGCCGGGAGGCGCAGCCCGGTGGCCGCGTTGAGCCGGTTGCGCAGCTCCACCGCGGTGAGCGAGTCGAAGCCGAGTTCCAGGAAGCCGCGGTCGGCCACGACGGAGGCCACCGAGCCGTGGCCGAGGACCGTGGCGGCGTGTTCCTGGACCAGCCGCAGCAGTGTCCGCCGCCGCTCCGCCGGGGCGAGCCCCGACAGGCGCATCGGCAGCGACGGCTCCTCGGTCCGCTCGGTTTCCTGGGTCACGGCCCGCCGCGTGACGGCCGGCCGGCGTACGAGGCCGCGCAGCACGGCGGGCAGCGGGGTGACGCCGTCCGCGGCCTGGGCGGCCAGTGCGCCGGTGTCCATCCGTGCGGGCACCACCAGGCCCTCGGCCAGGCCGCCCGCCGCGTCGAGGAGCGCCAGGCCCTCCTCGGAGGAGAAGGGCACCAGGCCGCCACGCGTCATACGGGCCAGGTCCGCCTGGTTGAGGTGGCCTGTCATGCCGGTGCGTTCACCCCACAGGCCCCAGGCGAGGGACACCGCGGGCAGGCCCAGCGCACGCCGGTGCTGCGCCAGGGCGTCCAGGAAGGTGTTGGCCGCCGCGTAGTTGGCCTGGCCCGCGGAGCCGATGACGCCCGCGGTCGAGGAGAAGAGCGCGAACAGCGCGAGATCGGAACGCAGCGTGAGCTCGTGCAGGTTCCACGCCGCGTCCGCCTTCGCGCGCAGCACCGCGTCGACGCGCTCCGGCGTCAGGGACGCGAGGGTCGCGTCGTCCAGGACGCCCGCGGCGTGGACCACGCCCGTCAGGGCGTGGCCGTCGGGCAGTTCGGCCAGCAGCTCCGCCAGCGCGTCGCGGTCGGCGACGTCGCAGGCGGCGACGCGCACCGAGGCGCCCAACGAGGTGAGCTCCGCCTGGAGTTCCGGCATGCCGTCGGCGGCGGGTCCGCGCCGGCTGACCAGCAGCAGGCTGCGCACGCCGTGCTCCACGACGAGGTGCCGCGCGACCAGGCCGCCGAGCACGCCTCCGGCGCCCGTGATCAGTACGGTGCCCCGCGGGTCCAGGGTGGCCGGAACGCTCAGCACCAGCTTGCCCACGTGGCGTGCCTGGCTCATGAACCGGAACGCCTCCGGGGCCCTGCGCACGTCCCACACGCGGGTGGGCGGCAGGCGCAGTTCGCCGCGCGCGAAGAGCGCCAGGATCTCGGCCAGCATCGCGCCGATCCGTTCCGGGCCCGCCTCGCCGAGGTCGAAGGCCCGGTAGGTCACCCCCGGGTGCGCGGCCGTCACGTCGGCGGCGTCGCGGAGGTCCGTCTTGCCCATCTCGACGAAACGCCCGCCCTCGCCGAGGAGCCCCAGCGAGGCGTCGATGAACTCCCCTGCCAGGGAGTTGAGCACGACGTCCACACCGCGGCCGCCCGAGGCGTCGGCGAAGCGCCGCGCGAACTCCACCGTGCGCGACGACGCGAGGTGCGCGTCGTCCAGGCCCAGCGCCCGCAGCGCGTCCCACTTGGCCGGGCTCGCGGTGGCGAACACCTCGACTCCCCACGCGCGGGCGAGCTGCACCGCCGCCATGCCGACACCACCCGCGGCGGCGTGCACGAGCAGCGATTCGCCGGGCCGCACACGGGCCAGCTCGCGCAGCGCGTAGAGCGCGGTCACGTAGACCACCGGGACCGACGCCGCCTCGGTGAACGACCAGTCGTCCGGTATCCGCGCCAGCGTGCGGTGATCGGTGACGACCAGCGGGCCGAAGCCGCCGGACCAGATGCCCATCACCCGGTCGCCGACGGCGACCGAGGACACCCCGGGGCCGGTGGCCACCACCACGCCCGCGCCCTCGCCGCCCATCAGCGCCTGGTCGGGATACATGCCCAGGGAGATCAGCACGTCGCGGAAGTTCAGTCCGGCGGCGCGTACCGCCACCCGCACCTCGTGCTCGCCGAGTTCACGGGTGGCCTCCGGGGCCGGCAGCAGGGCCAGGCCCTCCAGCGTTCCGGCCTCGGCGGCCTCCAGGCGCCAGGCCGACGCGTCGCGGGCGGGCACCAGCACGCCGTCGGCGGCGCCGCCTGCCAAGCGCGGTACGAGCGTCCGCCCGTCGCGCACGGCCAGCTGCGGTTCCCCGGTGGCCGCGGCCTCGAACAGGGCCTCCAGAGAAGCGTCGGCTCCGTCCACGTCCAGCAGGACGAACCGCTCCGGGTACTCGGCCTGCGCCGACCGGACCAGCCCCCACACGGCGGCCGCGGGAAGGTCCCCCAGCTCCTCGGCCGCCGCGACGCCGACCGCGCCCCGCGTCACCAGCACGAGCCGGGCCTCGCCGAAGCACTCGGCCGCCGGCCACGCCCGTACGACGTCCAGCGCCCGGTGCGTGACCTCCCGCGCCGCCGCGGCGACGTCCTCGGACGGTCCCGAGGCAAGGCTGACGAACACCAGGTCCGGGACGGGAGAGCCGGAGAGCACGTGCTCCTCCAGCGCCGCGAGATCCGTGTACTCCTGCGGGGACCGCTCCGCCGTCTTGAGCGCCCCGAGCAGACCGTACGGGTCGGCTCCGACGACGGCACAACTCCCCTGGGAAGCGGCCATGGTGGCGTCGGGCACGGCGTTCCATGCCACTCGGTACAGCACGTCGCTCATCCCCGCCGGGGACGCGAACTGGTCGTTCGCGACCACCCGCGTCACCAGCGCGTCCGCCGACGCCACCGGCACTCCGGCGGCGTCGGCGACCAGCACCGACATGCCGTCGGCACCGGCCGGAGCCAGCCGCACGCGCAGCGTGGACGCACCGCTCGCGTGCAGGGACACCCCACGCCACACGAACGGCAGCCGGACCTCCTCGGACTCCGGGCCGGTGCCCGTCAGCCAGGCGTGCAGCGCCGTGTCGAGCAGGGCAGGGTGCAGCCCGTACAGGCCCGCCTCGCCGCGCGCCTCCTCGGGGAGCGCCACCTCGGCGAACACCTCGTCGCCGCGCCGCCAGGCGGCGAGCAGCCCACGGAACACCGGGCCGTACGTCAGTCCGGTGGCGGCGAGCCGGTCGTAGAGCCCGCCGATGTCGACCGCCTGCGCGCCCGTCGGCGGCCACACGCCCAGCTCGGCAGCCTCGTCGCCGGCGACTCCGGAGACCAGGACGCCGGAAGCGTGCCGGGTCCACGACGCGTCGGACGCGTCGTCGCGCCGGGCGTACACGCTCAGCTCCCGACGCCCGTCGTCCTGCGTACCGCCCACGAGCAACTGCACGTCGACCGCGCCGTCTTCGGGCAGTACGAGGGGAGCCTCCAGTGTCAGCTCCTCCACCCGGCCGCAACCGACCGCGTCCCCGGCCCGCAGCGCGAGCTCCACGAAGGCCGTACCCGGCAGCAGCGTGACACCGGCCACCGCGTGATCGGCGAGCCAGGGGTGCGTACGCAGCGACAGGCGCCCTGTCAGGAGCACCCCGTCGGAAGCGGGCAGGGTCACTGCCGCACCGAGGAGCGGGTGATCGGCGGCGGACAGACCGGCCGAGGTGACATCACCTGCTGCCGCGGAGGCCGACTCCAGCCAGTAGCGCTGGTGTTGGAAGGCGTACGTGGGGAGGTCCACGCGACGCGCACCCGTGCCGTCGAAGAGCTTGGCCCAATCGACGGACGCCCCGCCGACGAAGGCCTCGGCGACGGAGGTCAGGAAGCGGTCGAGACCGCCCTCGTCGCGGCGGAGGGAACCCACCGTGGTGACGTCGTGGTTCTCGGCGGTCTGCTCGATACCCATGGTCAGGACCGGGTGGGCACTGGACTCCACGAAGAGACGGAATCCGTCGTCCAGGAGCGCCTGGACGGCTTCCTGGAAGCGGACGGTCTGACGCAGGTTGCGATACCAATAAGCAGCGTCGAAACCGCTCGTCTCCAGCACGCCACCGGTCACCGTCGAGTAGAACGGCACGGACGCCGGGCGGGGAGTGATTCCGGCGAGGTCCCGCAGGAGCGCGTCCTCGATCTCCTCCACATGCGCGCAGTGCGAGGCGTAATCCACCGCGATCCGACGAGCACGAATGCCGTCCGCCTCACAACCGGCGAGGAGCTCATCGAGGGCGTCGTTGTCACCGGAAACCACGACCGTGGCCGGGCCATTGACCGCCGCCACCGCGAGTCGGCCGTCCAGCCGCGCCTCAACGGCCTTCACATCCAGCGAGACCGAGACCATCCCGCCACGGCCGGACAGGACCCGAAGAGCCTTGCTCCGCAGCGCCACCACCTTCGCCGCGTCCTCCAAAGACAGCGCACCGGCCACGCACGCGGCCGCGATCTCACCCTGCGAGTGACCGATCACAGCGGCAGGCTCCACACCGGCCCAACGCCACACCTCTGCCAGGGAAACCATCACGGCCCACAGCACCGGCTGAACAACGTCCACCTGCTCAAGCCAGCCAGCGTCGTCACTCCGCAGCAGATCGGTCAACGACCAATCCACATACGGCGCCAACGCAGCGCCACACTCCGCGATCCGCTCCGCGAACACCGGCGAGGACTCCAGCAGACCGGCAGCCATACCGACCCACTGCGAACCCTGCCCCGGGAACACGAACACCGCCTGCCCGCGCGAGCCCGCGACGCCTCGCACCACGCCGGGCACCTCGCGACCCTCCGCCAGAGCGCTCAGACCGTCCCGATGCCCCGCCAGCACCACGGCCCGGTGCTCGAACACACCCCGGCCGGCCGCCAGCGAGAACCCCACGTCCACAGGCGACAGCTCACCCACATGCGCAAGCAGCCGCTCCGCCTGCGCGGCCAGCGCGCTCTCCGAACGGGCCGAGACCACCCACGGCACCACCGCCGGCGACTTCGCGTTCCGGTCGTCGCCGTCGGCCGTGGCGTCCTGCGGTGCCTGTTCCAGCACGGCGTGGGCGTTCGTGCCACTCATGCCGAACGAGGAGACGCCCGCGCGTCGCGGCCGGCCCGTCTCCGGCCAGGGCGCGTCGTCGGCCAGGAGCCGCACCGTGCCCTCGGACCAGTCGACGTGGGGAGAGGGCTCGTCCAGGTGCAGCGTCCGAGGCAGCACTCCGTGCTGCATGCCGAGCACCATCTTGATCACACCGGCCACACCGGCGGCCGCCTGCGTGTGACCGATGTTCGACTTGATCGAGCCCAGCAGCAGCGGCTGGCCCTCCGGCCGGTCCTGGCCGTACGTCGCGAACAGCGCCTGTGCCTCGATCGGGTCACCGAGCTTGGTGCCCGTGCCGTGCGCCTCGACCGCGTCGACCTCGGCGGCCGACAGCCGGGCATTCGCCAGCGCGGCACGGATGACGCGCTGCTGCGAGGGACCGTTCGGCGCCGTCAGACCGTTGCTCGCACCGTCCTGGTTGATCGCGGTGCCACGGACGACGGCCAGCACCTGGTGGCCGTTGCGGCGGGCGTCCGAGAGGCGCTCCAGCAGCAGGACGCCGACGCCCTCCGCCGGGCCGAAGCCGTCGGCGGACGCGGCGAACGGCTTGCAGCGGCCGTCGGGGGCCAGGCCGCGCTGACGGCTGAAGCCGACGAAGGTCCACGGCGTGGACATGATCGCGGAGCCGCCGGCGAGGGCCAGCGAGCACTCGCCCTGCCGCAGCGACTGCACGGCCAGGTGCAGGGCCACCAGCGAGGACGAGCAGGCCGTGTCCACGGCCACGGCCGGACCCTCGAAGCCGAAGACGTACGCGAGGCGCCCGGAAGTGACGCTGAGGGCGTTCCCCGTCACCAGATAGCCCTCGACACCGCTCGACGGGTCGTGCGGGCCGGTGCCGTATCCGTGGGAGCCCGCGCCCATGAAGACGCCGGTCTCGCTCCCCCGCAGGGACGCCGGATCGATGCCCGCGCGCTCGAACGCCTCCCAGCCGGTCTCCAGGAGCAGCCGCTGCTGCGGGTCCATCGCCGTCGCCTCGCGCGGCGAGATCCCGAAGAACGCCGGATCGAAACCGCTCACGTCGTCGACGAAGCCGCCGTGACGGGTGTACGTCGTGCCCGGGTTGTCGGGGTCCGCGTCGTAAAGCCGGTCGAGGTCCCAACCACGGTCCCGGGGCAGCCCGGAGATCGCGTCACGGCCCTCGGTCAGCAGCTCCCACAGGTCCTCGGGCGACCGCACGCCGCCGGGCAGGCGGCAGCTCATCGCCACGATGGCGATGGGCTCCTGGTCCGTCGCCGCCCGGACCGCGGGCGGGGCCGCCTCGGTGGTGTCGTCCTGGAGGCCGAGCAGCTCGGCGTGCAGGTGATCCGCGAGGGCGACCGGGGTCGGGTGGTCGAAGACCAAGGTGGCCGACAGCCGGTGACCGGTCGCGGTGTTGAGCCGGTTGCGCAGCTCCACGGCGGTGAGCGAGTCGAAGCCGAGCTCCTTGAAGGGGAGTTCGGGCGCGACCGCGTCCGGTGTGGCCTCGCCGAGCACGGCGGCCGCCTGCTCCTGGACCAGCCGCAGCAGCGTGCGCTGCCGCTCCGCCTCGCTCGCCTTCAGCAGGCTCCGCCGCAGGGAGTTCTCTTCCGCGTCCGGTGCGGCCTGGGCCAGCGCACGCCGCGCCACGGTCGTACGCCCCGGTCCGTCGGCCGTACGGGCCCCGGTGGCGGAGTCGGCCGCTGCCGCCAACTGCTCCGGCGACACCGGGCGGGCCACCAGCGCGTCCGCCCGTGCGACCAGCGCACCCGCCGCATCGGCGATCAGTACGGACAGACCGTCGGCCCCCGTCGGCGCGAGCCGCACGCGCACTGTCGAGGCACCCGTCGCGTACAGGGACACACCGCGCCACACGAACGGCAGCCGTATGCCGTCGGCGAGACCACCGCCGAGGGGGCCCAGCCCCGCCTGCGCCGCGGTGTCGAGCAGGGCGGGGTGGATCCCGTACCGGCCCACCTCCGCGCGCGCCTCCTCGGGCAGCGCGACCTCGGCGAAGACCTCGTCGCCGCGCCGCCAGGCGGCGCGCAGCCCGCGGAAGACCGGGCCGTACGTGACACCGGAGTCCGCCAGACGCTCGTAGAACCCCGCCAGGTCGACGGCCCGCGCACCCGCAGGCGGCCACGCGCTCAGCTCCGCCGCACCGGCCGCCGCGCTCCCGTCGGCCGCGGAGACCAGCACACCGGAGGCATGCCGGATCCAGGGCCGGTCCGCGCTGTCCTCAAGGCGGGCGTGCACGTCGAGCGAACGCGCGCCGCTTCCGTCAGGGCCGCTCACCGTCAACTGCACCTGGACCGAGCTCTGTTCCGGCAGCAGCAACGGCGCTTCCAGCGTGAGCTCCTCGACACGGTCGCAGCCGACCACGTCCCCCGCTCGCAGCGCCAACTCCACGAAGGCGGAGGCAGGAAGCATCGCCTGGTCCAGCACCGCGTGCTCACCCAGCCACGCGTGCGCACGCAGCGACAGCCGCCCTGTGAGCAGCGCCCCGCCCGAGGCGGGCAGAGTGACCGCGGCGCCCAGGAGCGGGTGGTCGGCGGCGGACAGACCGGCCGACGTGACATCGCCCTGGCGGGCTGCGGACGGCTCGATCCAGTAGCGCTGGTGCTGGAAGGCGTACGTGGGGAGGTCCACGCGCCGCGCACCCGTGCCGTCGAAGAGCATGGCCCAATCGACGGAAGCCCCGCCTACGAAGGCCTCGGCGACGGAGGTCAGGAAGCGGTCGAGGCCGCCCTCGTCGCGGCGGAGGGAACCCACCGTGGTGACGTCGTGGTTCTCGGCGGTCTGCTCGACGCCCATGGTCAGGACCGGGTGGGCACTGGACTCCACGAAGAGACGGAATCCGTCGTCCAGGAGTGCCTGGACGGCTTCCTGGAAGCGGACGGTCTGACGCAGATTGCGATACCAGTAGGCAGCGTCGAGCGTGCCCGTATCCAGCACGCCACCGGTCACCGTCGAATAGAACGGCACCGACGCCGGACGCGGGGATATACCCGCGAGGTCACGCAGCAGCGCGCTCTCTATTTCCTCCACGTGTGCGCAGTGCGAGGCGTAATCCACCGCGATCCGACGCGCGCGAATGCCGTCCGACTCACAGCCGGCGAGGAGCTCATCGAGGGCGTCGTTGTCACCGGAAACCACCACCGTGGCCGGGCCATTGACCGCTGCGACGGCAAGTCGGCTGTTCAGCCGCTCCTCAACTGCCTCCTCGTTCAGGGAGACCGAGACCATCCCGCCACGACCGGACAGAGCACGCAGAGCCTTGCTGCGGAGTGCCACCACCTTCGCGGCGTCCTCCAGAGAGAGCGCACCCGCAACGCACGCGGCCGCGATCTCACCCTGCGAGTGACCAATGACAGCGGCCGGCTCCACACCCGTCGAACGCCACATCTCCGCCAGGGAGACCATCACCGCCCACAGCACCGGCTGCACGACGTCCACCTGCTCCAGCCAGGCATCGTTCTCCGCGTCGCGCAGGATCCCGGTCAACGACCAGTCCACGTAAGGCGCCAGCGCAGCTCCGCACTCCGCGATCCGCTCCGCGAACACCGGCGAGGACCCCAGCAGACCGGCAGCCATACCGACCCACTGCGAACCCTGCCCCGGGAACACGAACGCCACACGGTCATCCCCACCGGCAGCACGACCCCGCACCACACCCGGAACCTCACGCCCCTCCGCCAGAGCGCTCAAACCATCGCGGTGATCTCCCAGCACCACAGCCCGGTGCTCGAACACACCCCGGCCAGCTGCCAGCGAGAAACCCACATCCAGCGACGACAGCTCACCCGCATGCGCCAACAGCCGCTCCGCCTGCGCCCGCAACGCAGCCTCGGACTTGCCCGAGACCACCCACGGCACCACCACCGGCGGCTCGACCGACGCCGACTCCTCCTCCGCAACCGCCACAGGCGCCTGCTCAAGGATCACGTGCGCGTTCGTACCGCTGACACCGAAGGACGACACGCCCGCCCGGCGAGGCCGACCGGTTTCCGGCCATGCGATCGCGTCCGTCAGCAGCTCGACGGCGCCGACTGTCCAGTCGACGTGCGGCGACGGCTCGTCGACATGCAGCGTGCGCGGGAGGGTGCCCTGGCGCATCGCCAGGACCATCTTCATGATGCCCGCGACGCCGGCGGCGGCCTGGGTGTGCCCGATGTTCGACTTGATCGAGCCCAGCCACAGCGGCTGGTCCTCAGAGCGCTCCTGGCCGTACGTGGCAAGCAGCGCCTGCGCCTCGATCGGGTCACCCAGCTTCGTGCCCGTACCGTGCGCCTCCACAACATCCACCTCGGCAGCGGAAAGCCGGGCGTTCGCCAGCGCGGCACGGATGACGCGCTGCTGCGACGGACCGTTCGGCGCCGTCAGACCGTTGCTCGCACCGTCCTGATTGACCGCCGAGCCACGCACGACCGCCAGCACCTGGTGCCCATTGCGCTGCGCGTCGGACAGCCGCTCCAGCAGCAGCAGACCGACGCCCTCGCCCCAGCCCGTGCCGTCCGCCGCCGCCGCGAATGCCTTGCAGCGACCGTCGGAGGCCAGGCCGCGCTGGCGGCTGAACTCCACGAAGAGTTCAGGGGTGGACATCACGGTGACGCCGCCGGCCAGCGCGAGCGTGCACTCGCCCTGCCGCAGGGCCTGCGCCGCCAGGTGCAGGGCCACCAGCGAAGAGGAGCACGCGGTGTCGACGGTCACCGCCGGGCCCTCCAGCCCGAAGGTGTACGAGATGCGGCCGGAGACGACGCTGGCGGCGCTGCTGGTCACCAGGTGGCCCTCGACGTTCTCGGGGGACGCCTCGCGCAGACTCGTCGCGTAGTCCTGCCCGTTGCTGCCGATGAACACACCGGTGGGGCTGCCGTGCAGCGCGGCAGGGTCGATCCCGGCCCGCTCGAACGCCTCCCACGACGTCTCCAGCAGCAGCCGCTGCTGCGGATCCATCGCCAGCGCCTCACGCGGCGAGATCCCGAAGAACTTCGGGTCGAAGTCACCGGCCTTCGCGAGGAAGCCGCCCTCCCGGACGTAGCTCTTGCCGTGCTCGTCCGGGTCCGGGGCGAAGAGCGTGTCGAGAGCCCAGCCACGGTCCGCGGGGAAGTCGGTCAGCACCTCCCGCCCGTCGGCCAGCAGATCCCACAGCTCTTCCGGAGTCCGGATGTCGCTGGGGAAGCGGCAGCTCATGGCCACGATGGCGATCGGCTCGTCGTCCGTCGCCGCCACTGCGGGCAGGGCCGATCCCGCGTCGGACCGCAGCCCCAGCGCCTCGTCGCGCAGGAAGCGTGCCAGCTCCCTCGCCGTGGGGTGGTCGAAGAGCAGCGTGCTCGAAAGGGTCAGTCCTGCGGCGGCGTTGATGCGGTTGCGCAGGGTGACGGCCGCCAGCGAGTCGAAGCCGAGCTCCTTGAAGGCCCGGTCGACATCGACGGCGTCCGGTCGGCTGTACCCGAGCACGGCGGCCACGTGGGACCGCACGAATTCCAGGACGGCCCGCTCCTGTTCGGCGGGCGCCAGACCGCTGATCCGGTGACGGAGGGTGGCATCGGCCGAGGTGGTACCGCTGTCGGCGGCCTCGCGCGCAGCCTGCTCGGTCAGCCCCTTCAGCAGGGAGGACGATCGCGCGCCTGCCCTGGCCTGCGCGAGGGTGTCCCAGTCGACTTCGGCTACGAGCAGCGAGGCTGCCGCCGGGTCGTTGACCGCGTTCGCCAACTCGGCGATCGCCGCCTCGGGAGCCATCGCGGGCAGTCCGTGCCGTGCCCAGCGATCGGCAACAGAACGGGCCATGCCGTCGTTGGCCCAGGGACCCCACGCGATCGAGGTCGCCGGGAGACCCTCACTGCGCCGCAGCTCCGCCAGCGCATCCAGATACGCATTCGCCGCCGCGTAGTTGGCCTGACCGGCACCACCGACCGTCGCGGAGAACGACGAGAACAACACGAACGCCGACAGATCCATGTCCTGGGTCAGCTCATGCAGATGACGCGCAGCCTCGGCCTTCGACCGCAGCACATCCTCGAACCGGGCAACGGACTGCCCGTCGAGAACACCGTCGTCCAGCACACCGGCCGTGTGCACCACCGCAGTCAGCGGGGCGTCAGCCGGCACCTGCTCCAACAGGCCGGCCACGGCCGCACGGTCACCCACATCACACGCCACAACCGACACCCGCGCACCGAGATCCGCGAGCTCCGCCCGCAGCTCCTCCACACCCTCAGCAGCCGGACCACGACGCGACACCAACATCAGATGCTCAGCACCCGCACCCGCCAGCCAACGCGCCACATGCCGGCCCAGACCACCCGTACCACCCGTGACCAGCACCGTCCCCGACGCACGCCACGCATCGACACCGGCACTCACCGAAGCACGCACGACCCGGCGACCGAAGATCCCGGCAGACCGGACCGCGACCTCGCCCTCACCGGACCGGAAAACAGCCGCCAGACGCCCCGCCGAACGCTCATCGAGGACCTCGGGAAGATCGACCAGACCACCCCAACGACCAGCAAGCTCCAACGCCGCCACACGACCCAGACCCCACAACTGCGCCTGATCCAGATCCGCCACACGCTCGCTGGAAGTGACAGCAACCGCGCCACGCGTCACACACCACAACGGAGCCGTCACACCGGCATCGCCAAGAGCCTGGACCAGGGTCAGCGTCAACGCAACGCCA
Source organism: Streptomyces sp. NPDC001407 (assembly GCF_042895325.1). Lineage (NCBI taxonomy): Bacteria > Bacillati > Actinomycetota > Actinomycetes > Kitasatosporales > Streptomycetaceae > Streptomyces > Streptomyces sp. NPDC001407. The sequence goes on along the minus strand of NZ_JBIAWF010000009.1, from coordinate 177,334 downwards.
GTCGGCACCGAACCGAACTCCGCAACACGGCCGTCGGCCAGCGCCAGCAACGACACCACACCATCGGAACCAGCATGCGCCCGCAACTGCTCAGCCATCACCTCACGGTCAGTACCGGAAACCTCCAGCACCACCGGCCGCGCACCACGACCAGCCAGACCAGCAACACACTGATCGACCCACGCATCACCAGCCAGACCGGCCGGAACAACCACCAGCCAGTCACCCGACAACAACCCGGCCGGCTCCGCGAACGGCGACCACACCGCGTGATATCGCCAACCGCCATCGGAAACACGCGGCTCGTGCTGGACAGGCTGCACCCAGTAGCGCTCGCGCTGGAAGGCGTAGGTCGGCAGCTCGATCTGCCGGGGGCGGGCCGGGGCGAGCATCGCAGCCCAGTCCACGGAGTGGCCCTGGACATAGACCTGAGCCAGAGCCTCCAACAACGACGGCGCTTCGTCGCGACCCTTGCGCAGGGCCGGGGCGAAGAGCAGGTGCGGGGCGGAGTCCTGACCCATGCCGGACAGCACACTGTCCGGGCCCAGCTCCAGGAAGGTTGTTGCCCCCTGGTCCGCCAGGCACTCCACGCCATCGGCGAAACGGACGGTCGCGCGGACATGGCGCACCCAGTAGTCCGGGTCGCACACTTCCTCAGCCGTGGCGAGCGCACCGGTCAGGTTGGAGACGAACGGGATGCGCGGAGCCTCGTACGACAGTTGCTCGGCCGTCTTGCGGAAGTCGGCCAGCATCGGCTCCATCAGCGGCGAGTGGAACGCGTGCGAGACACGCAGCCGCCGCACCCGGCGGTCTTCACCGCGCCACGCCGCTTCCAGCCCCGCCACCGACACCTCGGCACCGGAGACCACCACCGAGGACGGGCCGTTGATGGCAGCGATGTCCACATCCGCGTAGCCCGCGAGAGCCGTACGGACGGATGCTTCGTCCGCCTCCACCGCCAGCATCGCACCACCCGACGGCAGCGCCTGCATCAGCCGGCCACGCGCCGCCACCAACGCACACGCATCCGCAAGCGACCACACCCCGGCCACATACGCGGCCGCGATCTCACCAATCGAATGCCCGGCAACGTAATCCGGCTTCACACCCCACGAAGCAGCCAACCGGTAAAGAGCAACCTCCACAGCGAACAGCGCGCACTGCGTGAACACCGTCGCATCCAGACGGGCTGAGTCATCCCCGAACACGACGTCACGCAACGGCCATTCCAGCAGACCGTCAAAGTGCCCGCAGATCTCGTCGAAGGCCTCGGCAAACACCGGGAAAGCGCCATAGAGCTCCCGGCCCATACCCAGCCGCTGACTGCCCTGACCCGAGAAGATCACCGCCAGCTTCCCCGGGCCCGAAACCCCCCGGACCACACCAGCACCAGGCTCACCCGACACCACCGCGCCCAGCCCGGCCTCGAAGCCCGCCCGGTCCGCAGCAACCACCACCGCACGGTGCTCGAACACCGACCGCGCCGCCACCAACGAGTACGCCACATCGGCAGCCGCAACGTCCTCGTCCCGCGCCACCGGCAGCAGACGCTCCGCCTGCCCCCGCAGCGCCGCCTCGGACTTCGCCGACACCACCCACGGCAGCACAGGCAACGACTCACCCGCAGCAGCCGGAACCTCCGGCGCCTCCGGCGCCTGCTCCACGATCACATGCGCGTTCGTGCCACTGATGCCGAACGACGACACACCCGCCCGCCGCACCCGACCGCTCTCCGGCCACGGCATGGCTTCGGCCAGCAGCTCCACCGCGCCCGCCGACCAGTCGACATGCGAGGACGGCTCGTCGGCATGCAGCGACTGCGGCAGCACTCCGTGCCGCATCGCCAGCACCATCTTCATGATCCCGGCAACACCGGCAGCCGCCTGCGTGTGACCGATGTTGGACTTCACCGACCCCAGCCACAACGGCTCGTCCGCCGCCCGACCCTGGCCGTAGGTCTCCAACAGAGCCTGCGCCTCGATCGGGTCACCCAAGGTCGTGCCCGTACCGTGTGCCTCGACCGCGTCCACCTCGGCAGCCGACAGCCCGGCGCTCGCCAGCGCCGCACGGATGACCCGCTGCTGCGACGGACCGTTCGGCGCCGTCAGACCGTTGCTCGCACCGTCCTGATTGACCGCCGAGCCACGCACCACGGCCAGCACGCGATGACCGTTGCGCCGCGCGTCCGACAGCCGCTCCAGCAGCAGCACGCCGGCGCCCTCGGACCAGCCCGTCCCGTCGGCGTCCGCGGAGAACGGCTTGCAGCGGCCGTCCGGTGCGACGCCCTGCTGGCGGCTGAACTCCACGAACAGCCCCGGGGTCGCCATCACGGTCACACCGGCCGCGAGAGCCAGCGAGCACTCCCCCTGCCGCAGCGACTGCGCCGCCAGGTGCAAGGCCACCAAGGACGACGAGCACGCCGTGTCCACGGTCACCGCGGGACCCTCGAACCCAAAGGCGTACGAGATGCGGCCCGAGGCGGCGCTGACGCTGTTGCCGGTGAGGAGGTAGCCCTGAAGCCCGTCCGAGGCGTCGTGCATCCGGGGCCCGTAGTCCTGGGACATCGCGCCGACGAAGACACCCGTCTCGCTCTTCGACCGGCCGTCCGGGGCGATGCCGGCCCGCTCGAACGCCTCCCACGCGGTCTCCAGCAGCAGCCGCTGCTGCGGGTCCATCGCCAGCGCCTCACGCGGCGAGATCCCGAAGAACTCCGCGTCGAAGTCACCGGCGTCGTAGAGGAATCCGCCCTCACGGGTGTACGTCGTCCCCGGCTTTCCGCGCTCCGGCGAGTAGACGCCGGCCAGGTCCCAGCCACGGTCCGCCGGGAATCCACCGATCGCGTCCCCACCGGAAGCGACCAGGTCCCAGAGTTCCTCGGGCGACCCGATCCCGCCCGGGAACCGGCAGCTCATGCCCACGATCGCGATCGGGTCGTCATCGGCCGCCGCGGTCGGCACGGGGGTGGCCGCCACCTGCTCGACGCCGAGGAGGGAGGCACTCAGGTGGCGTGCGAGGACAGCAGGGGTGGGGTAGTCGAACAGCAGGGTCGTCGGCAGCCGCAATCCCGTGATGGTGTTCAGGCGATTGCGGAACTCGACGGCGCCCAGCGAATCGAAGCCGAGCTCCTTGAACGTCTGCCCGGCGTCGACGGCCTCCGGCGCGTCGTAACCCAGCGTCGTGGCCACCTGGTTACGCACCAGGTCCAGGAGCGTTTCTTCCTGCTCGCTCTCGCCCAGCTCCCCCAGACGCGCGCGGAGCTCGGAAGCGGCGTCCGTAGCCGGTGCACTGGCCTGCGCCTCGGCCGAGGTGTCCAGCCAGTGACGGCTGCGCTGGAAGGCGTACGTGGGGAGGTCCACGCGACGCGCACCCGTGCCGTCGAAGAACTTGGCCCAGCCGACGGAAGCCCCGCCTACGAAGGCCTCGGCGACGGAGGTCAGGAAGCGGTCGAGACCGCCCTCGTCGCGGCGCAGGGAGCCGACGGCGGTGATGCTGTGGTTCTCGGCGGTCTGCTCGATGCCCACGGTCAGGACCGGGTGAGCGCTCGACTCCACGAACAGGCGGAAGCCGTCGTCCAGGAGGGCCTGGACGGCTTCCTGGAAGCGGACGGTCTGGCGCAGGTTGCGATACCAATACCCGGCGTCCAGGCCGCTCGTGTCCAGCACCGACCCCGTCACCGTCGAATAGAACGGCACGGACGCCGGACGCGGGGAAATACCGGCGAGGTCCCGCAGGAGCGCGCTCTCGATCTCCTCCACGTGCGCGCAGTGCGAGGCGTAGTCCACCGCGATCCGACGCGCGCGAATGCCATCGGCCTCGCAGTTGGCGAGGAGTTCGTCGAGGGCGTCGTTGTCACCGGAAACGACCACCGTGGCGGGGCCATTGACGGCTGCAACCGCCAGACGCCCGTCCAGCCGCTCCTCAACGGCCTTCACATCCAGCGAGACCGAGACCATCCCGCCACGGCCCGAAAGGACCCGAAGAGCCTTACTCCGCAGCGCTACCACCTTCGCGGCGTCCTCCAGAGAGAGCGCACCCGCAACGCACGCGGCCGCGATCTCACCCTGCGAATGCCCGATGACAGCGGCCGGCTCCACACCCGTCGAACGCCACACCTCGGCCAGGGAAACCATCACGGCCCACAGCACCGGCTGAACGACGTCCACCTGCTCAAGCCAGGCGGCGTTCTGGGAATCACGCAGCAGATCGGTCAACGACCAGTCCACATACGGCGCCAACGCCGCCCCGCACTCCGCGATCCGCTCCGCGAACACCGGCGAAGACTCCAGCAGACCGGCAGCCATACCGACCCACTGCGAACCCTGCCCCGGGAACACGAACGCCACACGGTCATCCCCACCGGCAGCACGCCCCCGCACCACGCCCGGGACCTCGCGCCCATCGACCAGAGCGCTCAAACCATCCCGGTGATCTCCCAGCACCACAGCCCGGTGCTCGAACACACCCCGCCCGGCCGCCAACGAGAAACCCACATCCACAGGCGACAGCTCACCCACATGCGCAAGCAACCGCTCCGCCTGCCCCCGCAACGCGGCCTCGGACTTACCCGACACCACCCACGGCACCACCACCGGCGGCTCGACCGACGCCGACTCCTCCTCCGCAATCGCCACAGGCGCCTCGGTGAGGACGACGTGACAGTTCGTACCGCCCACTCCGAAGGAGCTGACGCCGGCGGTGCGTGGTGCGTCGGTGTCCGGGTCGGGGGTCCAGGGGCTGATGTCGGTCTGGACGCGCAGGTTCAGTTCGTCCAGGGGGATGTCCGGGTTCGGCGTGCGGAAGTTGAGGCTGGGGAAGAGTTCGCCGTGCCTGAGGCCGAGGGCCGCCTTGATGAGGCCCACGATGCCCGCGGCGCCTTCCAGGTGGCCGACGTTGGTCTTGGCGGAGCCGACCAGGAGCGGTGTGCCGCTGTCCCGGCGGGCCGTGCCCAGGACGGCGCCGAGGGCCGCGGCCTCGATCGGGTCGCCGACCTTCGTGCCGGTGCCGTGGAGTTCGACGTACTGGACCCGGGAGGGATCCACCCCGGCCTGCTCGTAGGCGCGCCGGAGCACGTCCTCCTGGGCGGCCTGCCGGGGAGTGGTGAGGTGGGTGCCGCCGCCGTCGTTGTTGACGGCGCTGCCGCGGATGACGCAGTGGACGGTGTCGCCGTCGGCGAGGGCGTCCGCGAGGGGTTTGAGGACGACGGCGCCGCCGCCCTCGCCGCGTACGTATCCGTTGGCGCGGGCGTCGAAGGTGTAGCTGACGCCGTCGGGTGACAGGCCGCCGAACCTGGCGACGCCGACGCTGCTCTCGGGAGCGAGGATGAGGTTGACTCCCCCGGCGACGGCGACCGTGCTCTCGCCGCGGCGCAGGCTCTCGCAGGCCAGGTGGACGGCGACGAGGGAGGACGCCTGGCCCGCGTCGAGGGTCAGGCTGGGGCCGCGCAGGCCGAGGTGGTAGGAGACGCGGTTGGCGATGATGCTGCGGTGCAGTCCGGTGAAGCTGTGCCGGTCGATGGCGTCGATGCCGCGTCGCCTCTGGAGGGTGGCGTAGTCGTCCGCGATGACGCCGATGTACACACCGGTGGAGCTGTCGCGGAGGCGGTCGGGGACGATGCCCGCGTCCTCCAGGGCCTCCCAGGCCAGTTCGAGTACGAGTCGTTGCTGCGGGTCCATCGCGGCGGCTTCGCGGGGCGAGACGCCGAAGAAGGCCGCGTCGAAGTGGTCCACCTGGCGCTGGTCCAGGAAGCCGCCGCGCCGGGGGGCGTGCCCGTCGAGGAGGTCGTCCGCGTTCCACCGTTCCGCGGGGACCTCAGTGATCGCGTCGGCGCCGTTGCGGAGCATGTCGCGGAAGGCGGCCGGGTCGGGTGCCCCGGGGAGGCGGCACGAGAGTCCGACCACTGCGATCGGAGTGTCCGCCATGTTCGGGCGGGCGGCCTCGGAACCCTTCATGTGCGTGACTCCCTGGGGACCAGAACGTGGGACGCCGAGCGCGACGGAACAGCGCTCCCGGCTTCATGGGTGTGACAGTGATTGCTTTGTCGGTGTGGGGGCGCTCGCGGTGCCCGGCGGTGCCGTCGGCACCCGGTGTCATCCGCTGACACGTGCGGCCGGGACACCGGCCCGTCCCGGGCATGCCGGGAGCACCCTGTCGCGCCCGGTGAGGGGCGTGGCGAGGGGTGGTGGGGGTTGTGGGCGACCGGCGGAAGGCGCCGGTCCCGGGCGGGAGGGGCCGCGGCACGGCCGCCTGGAGGCGGGGCGCCGCGGCCCCGCCCGGGCGTGCTAGTAGATGCCCTCGGGGGCCGACCGGACGACCTGGAGCGGCCGGACGTTGGCGACGCCGTCGCAGGGCCAGGCGTCGCCCGTGTCGTACCGCACGGCGAGGTCGCGCTCGAGGATGTTCGGCAGGAAGAGATCGTCGTGGAGGACGGTGAGCCGGACCTGGCCCTGTTCGCCGTATCCGACGACCTTCGACCAGTCGTCCTTGTCGACCACTGCCATGGTCACCTGCGGGTAGTTGGGCAGGTAGGGCATCAGCGCGCCGTCGTTCTCCACGGGGAGGCCGACGGTGTTGCCGAAGGTGTTGGCGTAGGTGACGACGACCAGTCCGCCGCCGAGCGCCTCGTGGAAGGCGCGGCGCATCGCGGGGGTGGCGTGGGTGCCGCTGAGGCGTACGCCCTTGAGTTCCGCGACCAGTTCCGGTCTGGCCTTGATGAGGGCCTGGAGGAGCGCGGGTGTGGTGACGAGGTAGTCGACGGGCTGGCTCTCCAGGACGGCGGCCATCTGGTCGATGAGGTGTGCCGTGTACTCCTGGGCTTCCTTGAGCTTGCCGTTGCGCAGCATGCGCTTGACCCAGCGGGGGTCGAAGTCGATGCCGTAGACGCGGCCGTCGTAGAGGTCCGCCAGGTCGGCGGCGCCGTGGCCGATGAGGTGGGGGCCGGTCGGGGTGGCCTGGAGCCAGACGCGGCCGGGCTCGAAGCCCTCGCGTTCGATGATCCAGCGTCGCCAGGCGGCACGGTGCTCGAGCATGGGCTCGGTGTAGAAGACGCGGCAGGGGCTGCCCGTGGTGCCGCCGGAGTCCCAGATCCGTCCGGACAGCGGGCGGGGCACCGCCTGGGGCACCAGGTCGGTGGGGTCGAGCGTGCGCAGGACGCCGAGCGGCATGGGGCCGAAGGCGGTGAGGTCCGCGTAGCAGGTGATGTCGGCGGGGTCGATGCCGAGTTCGGCGGCGCGCTTGAGCCAGTACGGGGCGCCGGTCTCGGGGTCGAGGTGGTGGCGGACGATGCGGCGCGCCCAGGCATCGATGTCCTGTGCCAGCCATCCGTCGACGAGGGGGGTCACGTCCTTCATGGTCAGCCCACCACCGTTTCGCCGGAGGGGAGTTCGATGCCGAAGTCGTAGACGGCGGTCATCGCCTCGAAGACGTGGTCCGGGGACTCGACGTGCACCACGGGGAAGGAGGCGCTCTGGAAGGTGCCGAAGGCGGCGGGGCCGAGGACCAGGCCGAGCTCGGTGCCGGCGTCCTCGAGGCTGCCGATCATGTCGGCGACGTTCACGGGGTCGGTGGGGTTGCGGCGGAAGAGGTCGCGGATCTCCTCGCCCGTGGTGAGTGCCTTGCGTTCCATGCAGGAGTGGACGGGGACGCGTGGGTCCTTGAAGGTCATGGCGTCCAGCGTGGGTGCGAGGAAGTCGCTGACGTGCTGCTGCAACGGGGAGTGGAAGGCGGCGCCGTGGTCCTCGGAGACGTGCAGGGCGCCGGCGGGCAGGGTCGTGCCGAAGTGGTCGAGGGCGGTGCGGTAGCCGCCGAGGAGGACCATGCGTTCGGTGCCGTTGCCGACCCGTCCGAGATCGGCGGACAGATAGACGTCGGTGACGTCGGCGAGGAGGGCCGCGGTGTCCGTGTCGAACGGAATGCGGAGCATGGCGACGGCTTGCCGGGGGCTGCCGGGCGGGGGTGCGGGAACTTCCCGCAGTCTCATCAGGAGTGTGAAGAGGTCCTGGCGTTCCACCGCACCGGCGAGGGTCGCGGAGACGAGTGCGCCGAAACTGAGGCCGGATACGGCCGTCGGCGTAATTCCGTATTCCTCGGCGAGCACGTCGGCGATTCCGAGAACCGCGGCTGCCTGGCGAATGGCGCCGACTCCTTGCCGGTGTTCCTGCCCCGGCTGTCGCTGCTCGTGGAATATGCGGTCGACGTCGATGCCGGTCCACTCCGCGATGTGCGCGTAGGTCTGCTGCACGCTCGGAAAGAGTTCGTACAGCTCCGCACCGGCTCCCGGCTGATCGTTCATGCCGCCGTCAAGAATGTATGCAAGCGTCATTCAGGCCCCCGTTCCCCGCTCTCTCCTCCGGACAGAGCGATGCTGCAACGCGGCGGGCCCCGTTGAGACTTCCCCGGAGGACCCGCCCGCGCTCCCACCCTACAAACTTTCGAACTTCATGCGAATGTAACCGTGGTCACACTCATTCCCTTGAAACATGGACGACCGTACGGCAGGTAATTGGTCCATACCGGAGTTGACGAATGGCATGGACCTTTCAGCATCAAGTTCCCTCGCACGGCCACCCGTTCACGACTGCGCGGCGAGCGGCACGCGGGCGGCTCCCAGCTCCTCCCAGATCCGGTCCAGGGCGTCGACGAAGCCCTCCACCTCCGCGGCGGTGTGCACGGCCCCGGGCGCGACACGCAGGATCTCCTCGCCGACCCGCACGCTCGGCGCGTTGATCGCCTGCACGTAGATCCCGTAACGGTCCAGCAGCAGCGCGGACATGCGCTTGCACAGGGCCTCGTCCTTCACCAGGACGGACACGATGTGGGTCTGGTCCGAGATAAAGGGAATGTGCCGTTCCGTGAGCAGTTTGTGCATCAACTGCGCGTTGTCCCACAGAAGGGAGCGTTCGTCCTCGGACGACCGCAGATGCCGTACGGCGGCGAGGGCGCCCGCGGCCACGGCGGGCGGCAGCGCGGTGGTGAAGATGAAGGAGCGGGACAACATCCGCACGGCCTCGATCACCTCGGCCGGGCCCGCGATGTAGCCGCCGTTGGTGCCGAAGCCCTTGGCCAGCGTGCCCATGATGACCGTGAACTCGTCGGCGATGCCCTCACGTGCCGCGATGCCGGCGCCTTCCGGGCCGTACATGCCCACCGCGTGCACCTCGTCGAGGAAGGTCATCGCCCCGTAGCGCTTGGCGAGGTCGGCGATCTCGGCGAGCGGCGCGATGTCACCGTTCATGGAGTACACGGACTCCGCGACGATGAGCTTGGGCACGTCCGGGTCGGCGGCCGCGAGCAGTTCTTCCAGGTGGGCGGTGTCGTTGTGCCGGAATATGTGCTTCCGCGCACCGCTGTGGCGCAGCCCGTCGATGATGGAGGCGTGGTTCAGCGCGTCGGAGAAGACGACGCAGCCCTCCAGGCGGCCGGCGATCACCGACAGCGCACCGTCGTTGGCGGTGTAGCCGGAGCTGAAGAGGAGGGCGTCCTCCTTGCCGTGCAGCGCGGCGAGCTCCTTCTCCAGCAGCACGTGGCAGTGGTTGGTGCCGCCGATGTTCCGCGAACCACCGGCGCCCGCGCCGTACTTGTCGACGGCCTCCTTCATGGCGTCGAGGACTGCGGGGTGCTGCCCCATGCCGAGGTAGTCGTTGCTGCACCAGACGCTGATCTTGGCCGCGTCACCGCTGCCGCGTACGCTGGCGGCGGGGAACCGGCCGGCGAGCCGTCCGATCTCCAGGAACTCCCTCTTGCCCCCGTCGGAGCCTTCGGTGAGGCGGGAAAAGAGGTCCAGATATTGGGTCGTCACGTCTACTCGCTTTCGAGGCCATCTGGGAGTGGGTGCGCCGTTGCGCGAATGCGCCGTGCGCGGCTGCGGAGACTGCGTGGCGCCGGATGCGGGGAGTTGAGGGGTCGCCCGCCGGGAATCACGGCGCGCCGTCCTCGAATCGAGGAGGCCGGGGGAATTGACCTCTGTATATCACCGTTCGATGCCACCGTCCAACCGTCCGGTCCGTGACCGTCAATCGGCGTCCGGTAAAGCGGAACTATCGCCTCGATCAGGAAACTGACGGCCCGTCAAGAATGGTTGCCAGGTGATCGTCGGTATGTGATCCTGCCCCGAGCAAACCGCTTCGGCGCAGTGGAGATTCGATGTCTACGAACGAGAATTATGTCCGCCGGGTCCTCGAGGCGCTGGCCGGCGCTCCGGACCGGATCGCCCTGTGGCGGGAGGGCGAGGAGTACACCGCGGGCCAGTTCTCCAGGACGGTTCTCGCCGCGGCGGAATTCCTGCGGCGGCACTTTACGGAGGGTGAAACTCCGATTGTGGCGGTGCTGACCGTCACCAATAGCCCGGCCACCATAATTCTGCGTTACGCGGCGAACCTCGTCGGAGCCACCGTGGTGCACCTGCACTCCACGAACGCGGTGGACCCCGACGACCAACTGACCGCCGCCGCACGGCTGGAGATCCTCAGGACGACCGGGGCGACCTTCCTCGCCGTCGACAAGGAGAACGCCGGCACGGCCCGCGAGCTCTGCGACCGGCTGCCGCACGCGCCGCGCCTCGCGGCACTCGGCGACCTCGGCCCCGACGTGCTGGACCTGACGGCGGGCGATGCGGAGGCCGTCGAACTGGACGCGATCGAGGCCGACCCCGAGCAGCCGGCCGTGGTGCTCTACACCAGCGGCACGAGCGGCGCGCCCAAGGGCGTCACCCTGCCGTACCGCGTCCGCAGCCTCTATCTCCTCGCGGGCCTCCAGGCCCCGGCGCCGATCGTCTATCTGTCGACCCTGCCCGTGAGCCACTCCAACGGCTCGGGCGCGGACCTCGCCCTCGCCTCCGGCGGCACGGTGGTCCTGCACGACGGGTTCGAGCCCGGCGACGTCCTGCGCGCGGTGGAACGGCACCGGATCTCCGCGCTGACGCTCACCCCGCCCCAGCTGTACATGCTGGTCGACCACCCCGACATCGCCGGCACCGACCTGTCCAGCATCAAGATCATTTCCTACGGCGGCTGTTCCGCGTCCCCCGCGCGGCTCGCCGAGGCGGTCGAGGTGTTCGGCCCGGTGCTCCTCCAGTTCTACGGGACCACGGAGACCAGTGGCATCACCGTGCTGATGCCGCCCGACCACTTCGACCCGGAGCTCCGCACCACCGTCGGCCGCCTGACCGCCGAGGTGCGCATCCTCGACCAGGACGACCGGCGCGAGCTTCCGCCGGGCGAGATCGGCGAGGTGTGCGTACGCACCCCCTTCACCATGCTCGGCTACTGGGGCGACCCGGAGCTGACCGCCGCGACCGTCCGCGACGGCTGGGTGCACACCGGCGACCTCGGTTCCCTCGACGAGCGCGGCTACATGCGCCTGCACGGCCGGATGGGCGAGGTGATGAAGACCAACGGGATCAAGGTCCACCCCACCGACGTCGAGAACGCGCTGCTCTCCCACCCCGAGGTCGCCCAGGCCGCCGTGTACTGCGTCGTCGACGACGACTCCGTCGAGCACATCCACGCCGCGGTGGTCGTCCGCGCGGGCGGAGCCGTCGACTCCGGTGCCCTGACCGGCCACGTCGCCGCCGCGCTGTCCCCGAAGCACGTGCCGGCCGTGGTCACCTTCCACGACACCCTGCCCCTCACCGGCGCGGGCAAGCCGGACAAGCAGGCGCTGGCCGCCATGCGCGCGGGCGCGGCATGACCCTCACCGCCGCGTCCATCCTCGCGGAGTCCGCGCTGCGGCGCCCCGGCCACACCGCGCTCGTCTTCGGAGCGGAGCGGTTCACCTACGCCGAACTGTGGGACGCCGCCCGGCGGTACGCCGCCGTGCTGCGGGACCAGGGCGTGCGCCCGGGTGACCGGATCGCCCTGCTGCTGCCCAACTCGCCGCACTTCCCGATGGTCTACTACGGCGTGCTGGCCCTCGGCGCCGTCGCCGTCCCGGTGCACGGCCTGCTGCGCGCCGACGAGATCGCCCACGTGCTGCGCGACTCGGAGGCCGGGGCGCTGGTGTGTGCCGAGCCGATGCTCCCCCAGGGCGCCGAGGCCGCGCGGGCGGCCGCAGTCCCCGTGCTCACCGTCATGGAGGCGGCCGACAGCGGGTCACCGCGCCTCGACGTCCTCGCCGAACGGGCCGAGCCGGTCGACCGCTGCGAGCCGCGCGGCCCCGGCGACCTGGCCCTGGTGCTCTACACCTCCGGCACCACCGGCCGGCCCAAGGGCGCGATGATCACCCAGCTCAACCTGGTGATGAACGTCAGCACCACGATGCGCTCGCCGTTCGACCTCGGCCCCGACGACGTACTCCTCGGCTGCCTGCCGCTCTTCCACACCTTCGGCCAGACCTGCGGCATGAGCGCCTGCTTCCTGGCCGGCGGCACGCTCGTCCTCATGAGCCGCTTCGACGGCCCCGGCGCCCTCGACCTCATGCTCACCGAGAAGTGCACGGTGTTCATGGGCGTCCCGACGATGTACCTGGCCCTCCTCGACGCGGCCGCGCACGAGCCCCGCCGCCCGCCACTCGACCGTGCCTTCTCCGGCGGCTCCGCGCTGCCGGTCAAGGTGCTCGAGGAGTTCGAGGACGTCTACGGCTGCCCGATCTACGAGGGGTACGGCCTGACGGAGGCGTCGCCGTGCGTCGCGTACAACCAGAAGGCGTGGCCGCGCAAGCCCGGCACCGTGGGCCGCCCCATCTGGGGGGTCGAGGCGGAGATCGCCGCCGCCGACGTCGAGGGCCGCGTCGAGCTGCTGCCGGACGGCGAGATCGGTGAGATCGTCGTGCGGGGCCACAACATCATGGCCGGCTATCTCAACCGGCCAAAGGAGACCGCCGCCGTGCTCGTCGACGGCTGGTTCCGCTCGGGCGACCTGGGCGTGAAGGACGCCGACGGCTACCTCACCCTCGTCGACCGCAAGAAGGACATGGTGCTGCGCGGCGGCTACAACGTCTACCCGCGTGAGGTCGAGGACGCGCTCGTGCACCACCCGGCCATCGCCCAGGTCGCCGTCATCGGCGTGCCCGACGAGGTGTACGGCGAGGAGGTGTGCGCCGTGGTGCGCACGCGGCCCGGCGTGACGCCGGGCCCGGAGCTGGCCTCGGACATCGTGGCCTGGAGCAGGCAGCGGGTCGCCGCACACAAGTATCCGCGCCTGGTGGAGTTCGTCGACGACTTCCCGCTCGGCCCGAGCGGGAAGGTGCTGAAGCGGGAACTGACGGCGCGGTTCAGCGACGGGCGGGACGGGAGCGGGCCCCGAAGGCCGTGAGGTCCTCGGCCAGCGCCGCGGTCACCTCATCCCGCCGCCCGTCCAGATAGAAGTGGCCTCCGGCGAACGTCCGGACCCGGAAGCCGGAAACGGTGTGCTCCGCCCACCGTTCCGCTTCCCGCCCGCTCACCTGCGGGTCGGCGTCGCCGGTGTAGACGAAGAGCGGGCAGTTCAGCGCGGGGCCCTCCCGGTAGGCGTACGTCTCCACGGCGGTGTAGTCGGCGCGCAGCGCAGGCATGATCATCCGCACGACGTCCTCGTCGTCCAGGAGGGCCGAGTGGGTGCCCTGCAACTCCCGGATCCCCGCGAGGAGTCCCGCGTCGTCCCGCAGATGCGTCGTCCGCCGAGGAGCGGGACCGGGCGCCTCACGCCCCGAGACGATCAGCCCCAGCAGCCGGCCGTCCCCCTCGGCCTCCAGCCGCCGCGCGGTCTCGAAGGCGAGCGTGCCGCCCATGCTGTGCCCGAAGAGGACCAGGGGCCGGTCGCCACAGTCACGCAGCGCCCGCGTGATGCCGCTCACCAGCTCCTCGGCGCTGGTGAGCGGAGTCTCGAACCTGCGGTCCTGCCGCCCCGGATACTGCAACGAGACCACCTCGGCGCGTCCGGAGAGCGCGGCGGACAACGGCAGAAAATAACTGGCCGCCCCGCCTGCGTGCGGAAAGCAGACCACGGTGACGTCCGCATCCGCCGAAGGATGAAACCGCCTGAGCCAGAGCCGCCCCGACTCCCCTGTGCCGTCCATGAGTTACACCCGTCCTGTCGCCCCGTCGAACGCGCCGGTCCAGGGCCACGTCCCAGGGCCAACCTTTCCGGAGGGACGCCTGACGATCAAGGCATCCGGGGTGAGGGGAACGCCTCATCGACGGGCGCGGGACGCCGGTCCCCCCGGGGCACCACCCCCGAGGGGACCGTCCGTGCTGCGCGCTGGACCTGCCAAGGTCAACGACAGCGCTCCGGCCGACCAGTGGCCGGTCTCCAGCTAACGCGATAGTCGCGCACAGGATTCCCTGACCTCAGGGACCTTAACTCGAACTGACGGCGTTTTCCCTGGCGCGAGGGAATTCGGCGCGGGGATCCCGGCGCCCGCCGCCGACGGGGGGTCGGGAATCCCTGCGCGCAGGGAAACAGGGCGGCGGATCCTAGCACAAAAGATATTCCCCCACCTCGCCGATCCGCTTTGCGGGACCGGCATTTCCACCGAGATCCGGGCTGCTGGGATCGGGTCCCTACATGCAGGGACGAAGCAGGCGGGTACCCGCTCTGTCGGATACGCTTCTGCGCTACCCGAGTTCGCTCGTTCGGGCGCCCGCTCACCACGGGTGCCGGTCCGGACCAGCGGCCCGAGAATGAAATGGACCTGCCAAGTCACTCCATGGAGAAGTGGAGATCAACATTGGACAGTGGAAACGTCGCATTCCTTGTCGCAGCGGTGACGATCTTTGCGATCATCGCGTTCGTCGTGGTCTATGCCATCAAACACTTGACCGGATATCCGATGCGAATAGCGACGACGATCCTCGCCCTGGCCACGCTGGTCGGTGCGCTGGTACCGCTGGTCGACGAGCTCCACGCGATGCCCTCGGCACCGCCGCCGAGGCCGGTGTCCCCGGCGTCAGGGGTGGGGCGTTGAGCCGTCATCTCCCACCGGACTGGATGGCGACGCTCAACGAGCGGGTGATACGGCAGGCCGAACGGGCGCGCTCCGTCCGCTTCTTCACCTCGCTGCCGGGGCCCGTACGGGACGCTCTCGGGGACCACCTGGTCAGCAGGCAGTACGGCAAGGGGGACCGGCTGCGCGGCGTCGTGCCCGGGTCGAGCGAGGTGCATTTCGTCCTGTCCGGCTGCGTGGCCGAACGGACCGCGTCCGCCGGGTCCACCACACTCCGTTTCCGCGGCGCCGACTCCCTGCTCGGCGACGTGGAGATCGTCGACGAGACCGCCGGGCCGGCGGCGGCCGAATGCCTCACGACCACCTGGACCCTGTCCTGCTCGATGCCGCGCATGCGCATGCTCGCCGAGAGCGAGATATCCGTGATGAAGGGCGTGGCGAAAAGCATCTCCGAACGCCTGCGGACCAACGAGCGGGTCTACGCCAATTCCCGGCACGCGCCCATTCAGCGCGTCTGCACACTGCTGCTGGAATTGCACCGGACATCCGGCATGAGTGCCCGGCTGCTGCCCGATTCCTCGGTGGAGGTATCGGGACCCACCCAGGCGGAACTCGGAGAAGCCCTGATGCTGGGCCGGGCGACCATCGAGAACGTCATGGCGGAATTACGCATGATGGGAATCCTGACGACCGGGCACCGGCACTACGCGGTCAAACACGTCGACCTGCTGACCGCCCTCGCCGAGGGAAAGGGCCCTTCGAAAGGGAAAGCGGGAAAGGGCCCGCCGCCACCGCCGTCCCCCTTGCCGGAGCTGTGAGCGGGCCCGGACCGGCGGCGCGGGGCCGCCGCGCGGGAGCTACGACGCCCTCCTTCGCGTGGCCGGGAGGAGGATCAGGTGCGTGCCCGGGCGGCCCGCGCGGCGGCCGTTGGCCGTGGGATAGACGTCGGCCGGGCCGGCCGGACGCCAGTGCAGGCCGAGGCGCTTCGCGGTGTACATCGCCTCGTCCGCGCCGCGCAGCAGCTCAGACAGCCCGGCACCGGGCCTTCGGCCGACCCGGCACAGGCCGATCGACGCGCGGGGGGAAAGGGTGACGGCGCCGGTGTCGAGCGGGGCGGAGAGCCGGGCCGAGAGGCCGTACGTCAGCTCGCCGTCCAGGTCGGCGTCCGGCGCGAGGCGGACCACGGCGGTGTACTCGTCGCCGCCCAACCGCGCCGCGAACCCGCCGCGTTCGCGGCACCACGCGTCGAGCCGCCGCCCGACGGCGGCGATGACCTGGTCGCCCACGGCGTGCCCGTGGGTGTCGTTGATCTGCTTGAAGCCGTTGAGGTCCAGGAGCAGCACGGCGGCGTCCGGGTGCTTGACGGCCCGCCGCGCCCGGGAGGTGAATTCGTCGCGGCACATGAGGCCGGTGAGGGGGTCGGTGCGGGCGGTGCGCAGGCGGCGGACGAGGATGAGCGCGTGGGCGGCCCAGCCCACGGTCGGCGCGGCTATGGGCAGGGCCTGGACGAGGAGGTTCATCGAGGGACACCTTCCGAACAGAGAGCTGGCCCGCCACGGCTTCGCGGACTCGGCGCGTGCGGGCCGGTGTGTGGTCCGGTCATGCTGGAGATCCCCCCTTTCCGCCCGGTCGGTGCGGACTCGGCACGTGCTGGGGGCCGTTCGTATGCGAACGCCACCGCGTCTGGCGGGCGATGCCCGTTCCGGTGCAGGCTGTGCGGATGGACAAGGACCTCTCCCGTGTCGCGCTCACCGCTGCCGCCGCCGAGCTGATCCGGCGACTCCGGGAACGGCACGGCCCGTTGATGTTCCATCAGTCCGGCGGCTGCTGCGACGGCAGTTCGCCGATGTGCTATCCGTACGGCGAGTTCCGTACGGGCGGGTCCGACGTGCTGCTGGCCTCGCTCGTGGTGGAGGGGGTGGCGGAGCCGGTCGGGTTCTGGATGTCGGCGGACCAGTTCGAGCGGTGGCGGCACACGCATCTGACGGTGGACGTGGTGGCGGGGCGGGGCAGCGGCTTCTCGCTGGAGGCGCCGGAGGGGGTGCGCTTCCTCATCCGGTCGCGGTTGCTGACGGACGAGGAGGCGCGGGCGCTCGGCGGCTCGGCCGCCCTGTGAGGGCGGTCGGGACCAGCCCGCGACCGCCCTGCCGCAACACCCGCTACGACGCCGCGTCCACCAAGGACAGCATGCGCAGCCGCTCCGGCGGGCCCGGCCGCGCGTAGTACCAGCCCTGTGCGGTGTCGCAGCCCAGGATCCGCAGGTGTTCGGCCTGGGTGCCGGTCTCCACGCCCTCGACGGTCACGGACAGGTCGAGCGTGTGGGCGAGGGAGACGATGCCCTCGACGATCTTCACGTCGACCGGGTCCGCGGGCGCGCGCTGCATGCCGCGGGTGAAGGAGCGGTCGAGCTTGAGCGTGCTGACGGGCAGCCGGCGCAGGTAGGAGAGGTTGGAGTAGCCGGTGCCGAAGTCGTCGAGCGCGATGTCCACGCCCATGTCGGCGAGTTGGCGCAAGGGGCGCAGCTCCTCCTCGTCGGCGCCGATCAGGGCGTTCTCGGTGACCTCCAGGCAGAGCGCGGACGGGGCGAGGCCGGCGTCCTCCAGGACGGCGACGGTGTCGGCGACCAGCGAGGGGTAACGCAGCTGCGACGGCGAGAGGTTGACGTTGACGCGCATGGGCGCCGCCTGCTCCGGGCAGCCCTCCTGCCATGCCCGCGCCTGCCGGAGGGACTCCTGGAGCACCCAGCGGCCGAGCGGCACGATCAGGCCGGTGCTCTCCGCGAGGGGGATGAACTGGTCGGGGCCGAGCACGCCGTGGACGGGGTGCAGCCAGCGTACGAGCGCCTCCGCGCCGCGCACGGCGCCGTCGGTGAGGCCGACGAGCGGCTGGTACTCGATGAAGAACTCGCTGTTGTCGAGCGCCGCGGGCAGCCGGTTGGTGAGGCTGTGCCGGGCGATGACGCGGGCGTCGGAGTCCGCGTCGGCGAGTTCGTAGCGGTTGCCGCCGGCCGCCTTGGCGCGGTACATCGTGATGTCGGCGCTGCGCAGCACCTCCGCCGCGCCCAGTTCGCCGGCGGCGCCGTCGACGATGCCGATGCTGGCGCGTACGGACAGGTCGCGGCCGTCGAGGCGGATGGGGCGGGAGAGCGCGGCCAGCATCCGGCGGGCGAGGGCGATGGCGTCGGCCTGGGCGGACGGGCCGGTGAGCAGGGCCACGAACTCGTCGCCGCCGAGCCGGGCGACGAGTTCGGTGGGGGCGGTGGCGCAGGCGCGCAGCCGTTCGGCGACGGCGACGAGGAGTTCGTCGCCGACGGCGTGGCCGAGGCTGTCGTTGACGGCCTTGAAGCCGTCGAGGTCGAGGTAGCACAGGCCGAAGCGGGCTGGTTCGGCGCCGCCCGCGGAGGCGGTGAGCGCGCGGTCGATGCTCTCGAAGAAGAGGGTGCGGTTGGGCAGGCCGGTGAGGGCGTCGTGGGTGGCCTCGTAGCGCAGCCGCTCGTGGAGGAGCCTGCGCTCGGTGATGTCCTCCATGAGCGCGAGCTGGTACTGCGGGCGGCCGTGGGCGTCGCGCAGGAGGGCCACGGACAGGTCGGTCCACAGGACGCTGCCGTCGCCGCGGTAGTAGGGCTTCTCGACGCGGTAGTAGTCGCGTTCGCCGCTGATCAGCTCTTTGTACAGGCCCCAGACGTCGGGTGAGTCGTCGGGGTGGACCATCTCGCCGACGTTGCGGCCCATGACGTCGTGGGCCACGCCGCCGAACATGCGGGTGAGGGCGTCGTTGACGTCCATGATGCGGCCCTCGACGTCCGCGATGCCGACGCCGATGGCGGCGCCCTCGAACACGGCGCGGAACCGGGCCTCGCTGGTGTGCAGGGCCTTCTCCGTCTCGGCCTGCGCGGCCAGCGCGGCGCGGGAGAGGGCCTCCTGCTCGGCCAGGGTGCGCTCGCGCAGGGCGCGGGCGAAACCGGCGGCCAGGGAGTGCTGGAGGCGGGCGCACCGGTCGCGGGCCTCGGCGTCGGAGAGGGCGCCGCCGGGCGGGCAGTAGACCAGGAGATAGGAGTCGACGGCGCCGAGGATCCGTGGCAGGGCCTCGGGGTCGGTGCAGTGGGCGGCGACGAGCGCGGCTCCGACCTCGGCGGCGGGCGTGGGGTCGAAGGGGCGGGTGCGCAGGGCGGCGGCGAGCCGTCCGGCGAGGGGGACGAGGTGGTTCTCGAACTCGGCGCGGGTCAGGTGGGTCGCCGTCGCCGGATAGACCGTCCGGCCCCAGATCGCGGCGAAGCGCTTGAGGCTGTCGGCACGGGCGAGGTCGTCACCGTGGCGCGCGAGCGTCCCGGAACCCCGGCCGCCGGCGGCGGGCTCCGGTTCCGGTTCCGCTTCCGGATACCGGTCGCGGTAGGCGTGGGTGTTGCGCCCCTGGGCACGCGAGCCGTACGGAGCGGCCGGCTCCGCGAGGCCCTCGTCGCAGCAGGGGTCCTTGTCGGAGCAGCGGTCCTCGTCGCAGCGGAGTCCCTCGTCGCAGCAGGAGTCCGCGCCCCGGCCGCCTTCCCCGGGGCCTGTCACCGGGCCGCTCTGCTGCGTGCGGCAGTCCGGTTCGCGGCCTTCGCGTACGCAGAACCCGGCGGCCCGGCCGGCCGTGGTGTCCGGGGCCGTGGCCCCGCTCCCGGCGATCGGCCCGGCGACGGCCCTGCCGCCGGTTCCGATCGTGGTTCCGCTCGAGATCTCGGTCACGGCTTGCGCCCCACCCCGGCGAAACCGACGTACATCGCTGGGTCGTCGCCCGGGTCCGCGGTGCCCGCGCGGCCCGCGGCCGGGGCCTCGGGCCGCCACATCGGCATGGGCACCAGGCCCGGCTCGACCATCTCGAAGCCGTCGAAGAAGCGGGCCACCTCGCCGTGGCTGCGCATCAGCAGCGGGGAGCCGACCCCGCGGTAGACGCCCTCCACGCGCTCGCCCTCCTAAGGCTTGATCGGGCCGCTGTCGGTGGTGGCGTGGGTGAGGATCAGCAGGCTGCCGGGGGCGAGCGCGTCACGCAGCTCGGCGACGGCGCCCCACGGGTCGTCGCGGTCCTCCATGAAGTGCAGGACGGCCACCAGCAGCAGCGCGACCGGCCGCCGCAGGTCGAGGAGCCTTGCGACCTCCTCGCCGGCCAGGATGTCCCCCGGCGCGCGCAGGTCCGCGGCCGCGATCGCGGCGCGCGCGTTGCCCGCGAGGACGGCGCGGCTGTGCGCGACGGCGACCGGGTCGTGGTCGACGTAGACGATGTGCGCGGCGGGGTCCGCTTGCTGGGCGATCTCGTGGACGTTGCCGAAGGTCGGGATGCCGGAGCCGATGTCGAGGAACTGGGAGATGCCCCGGCCCACGGCGTAGCGCACGGCCCGCCGCATGAAGGCCCGGTTGGCCTGCATGACCTTGGGCAGGCCGGGGAAGGCGTCGATGGCCCTGCGCCCGGCCTCCCGGTCGACCTCGAAGTTGTGCGAGCCGCCCAGGTAGTAGTCGTAGATGCGGGACACGCTCGGCACGGAAAGGTCGATGCCCTGGGGGGCCCAGGTGGGACGCTCCATCAGTCTGACTCTCCAGCTCATCGAACGGACATGTGAGCAGAGGCTACTGATCGCCCGTTCGAATGGAAGAAGCAAGTGGAAATCTGCGATCCGCATTTAACCGCGATTCGCCCCTGCTCCTTGCAGGTGCTCCCCCCGAAGCACCCCAAAACCACTTTCGTACGTGAGATGCATCTCTCCCACTTCCCCCGTCACATACCTCTACGGCCACAACAGGCACATGCGCAACCCTTTGCGCGGTCCTCCCTCGATTTGATCATGAATTGCACGGGTTCAGCACCGGGGCTCCCGCCACATCGGCCACATCAGCGGGCCCTCGGGGAGCTCCACGGCCGTGCCCGTGAAGACGAAACCGAGGCGCTCGTACAGTCTCTTGCTGCGGGCGTTGCTCGCCTCCAGATACGCGGGCATGCCCTCCCGGTCGCAGCGGTCGAGGACCGTCGTCAGCAGCGCCCGGCCGCGGCCCTGATCGCGGCGGCCGGGCGCCGCGGCGATCACCGGCAGGTAGTAGTGCGACCGGTCGGCGGGGTGCGCCTGGGCCGTCAGCTCGCCGACGATCCGCACGCGCTCGTTGCCACGGTCCGCGTCGACGAGCCGGTCACCGAGGTCGTCCTCCTCCGCGTCGTCGCCCGCCGCCGGCACCGGTATCCACAGCGCCGCCGCCGCGAGGTCGTCCGTCACGTCGACCCAGCCGTCGCGCAGCGCCGCGTCCAGATACACGCCGAAGAATTCCGGCTGCACGGCACGCCGGTGCTCCTCGTCCGGGAAGACCCAGCCGCTGACCGGATCGGCCATGAACGCCTCTCCGATCAGCCGGCGGATCTCGTCCCGCTCCCCCGCGACGGCCCGGCGGATTATCGGGGCGACGGCGGTGTCCTGATGCACGATCACGGCGCTTTCCTCACGTACGGAATGACGTGGCTCTCACGTCCGCGTCGATCGTACGGACCGGCGGTGCGTGCCGTCGGCGGGAATGCGGCAACGCCTGAATTGCCGTTGGGTGAAGCGGTATTCACCGGCACATGAACATCAGCGGACGCCGACGGCCGCCAGTGCCCGGCGCTGCGCGGCCGACGGTCCGGCCGGGAAGTAGAGATAGCAGATCCCTCCCGTGCCGCTCTTGACCTGGCCCTGCGCATTGTGACGCTTCGTCCGCAGCCAGATGTTCTCGAACTGGCGGCGTTTGTAGACGTGTCGGACCGCGGCGTCCGTCGCACTCGCCGGATCATTGGCCACCACATCGCCGCCCCGGGTGAATCCGACGACGCACATCAAGTGGCCCGCGGTGCCGTAGCCGGCGCCGTCGAGTTCGGAGGCGAGGAAGGACTGCGAGGTGATCACGGGAATTCCCGCGTGGATCAGTTTCTCCACGTCACCCAGGCAGCGCAGCCGGGTCACCACCGCCTGCATGTCGCGGTACGTCGCGGCATAGGCGGCGTTGAACGGCCAGTTGCCGCAGCCCTGGTACTGGTAGTCGTAGGTGAATCGGGCCGCCTGGCACACCTGCGGATCGGCGTACGCGCGGTCCACCCAGGCGAGGTCCGCCGCCGACGGCGCCCGGCCCCAGTATTCGACGACCATCTGCGAGGAGGTCGGGCTGCACCACGCCTCGCCGCCGTTGTCGTACTGCGGGTACTGCCCCTTGTGGATCTCCTGCGAATAGCGCGGCACCTTCAGCTCGCACCCCGCTCCCTCCCCCGGCACCGAGGCGGGCACCGTGAAGCGGTCGGGGATGTCGGAGCCCATGGCGCCGAGCCGCCACACCATGGGGGTGAGCCCGCTGCCGGGTCTGCGGAAGAGGGTGAGGCGCAGCTCGTACGAGGCCAGCCGGAGGCCCGTCGCGGGGTCGTCGACGGCGAGGGTGTCGGTGGAGACGCTGCTCCTGCCGTCCTTCTGCCCGTCGACGGAGGTGCGCCGGATGTCCCCGGCCGCGTCACCGGCGGTCCACCGGCCCATCACGTACCAAGGGGTCCGGCCGCCGCCGGTGTAGGCGCAGCGGAGCTCGACCTGGAGCCAGGTCCCGGCGGGTGTGTGGGCGTTCCAGGAGGCGACGATCTCGCTCGCGGGGGCGGGCAGCCGGTGGACGGGGCCGGTCCAGGTGGCGTACTCCCAGGTGGCCGTGGTGCCGGTGTGCGGGTCCCGGTAGGCGAGGCTGCCGGTGGGGTGGCCGATGACGAGGCCGGTGCGGTGGCCCGTGCCGGGCCGGGTGCCGTGGGCGGTGCCGTGCTGCCAGTCGGCGGCGGTGGTCCAGGCGTGGTAGTCGATGGTTCCTCCTCCGGAAGAGGCGGCGAAGGCCGGGCCGGGGGTGGTGACCGCGGCGGCGGCCGCGCCGAGTGCGGCGGCCAGGACGGTGCGTCTGCTGGACATGGGGGTCCCTGTGGTCGGGCGGCTGGGGGGCGAAGGGTTTTTCCCCTACCCCGCCCCTTCCCGAAACTGGGGGCAAGCCCCCAGACTCCCGCAACACGGCTTCGCCGCGTTGTCCTCAATCGCCGGACGGGCTGGATGGTGCGGACCGTAACCAGCGAATTCAGCCCGTCCGGCCTTGAGGACACGCCCGAAGGGCGCCCCCGCCGCTGGGGGCACCTCTGGGGGCACCCCCGGACGGAGTCTGGGGGAGGTAGCTGGGGGAGGCAACGAACCCGCACCCGCCACCGCCCCGCAAGCAAAGCGCAGCGCACCGCATAACGTGAGCCCGTGAACGACCGCACACTCCACCCGCTCGCCCAAAAGCTGCGCGCCCTCCCCCCATCCCTCGGAGAGGTGCGGCTTGTGGCCGTCGACGGCCACGCGGGCTCCGGCAAGACCACCTTCGCCGCCCGTCTCGCGGCCGCCCTCGGGGGCGCCCCGGTCCTCCATCTGGACGACCTCGCCACCCACGACGAGCTCTTCGCCTGGACCGGGCGGCTGCGCTCGTGGGTCCTGGACCCCCTGGCCCGGGGCGAGACGGCGCGCTTTCGCGCCTACGACTGGGTGGCCCGGCGGTTCGCCGATGAGCGCGAGCTGCCGCCCGCGCCGGTCGTGCTCGTGGAGGGCGTGGGAGCCGGCCGCAGGGAGCTGCTCCCCCATCTGGCGTGTCTGCTGTGGATGGAGTTGACCAATGAAAGCTCGTGGGAAAGGGGTCAACTCCGTGATGGTCCCGAACTGACCGAATTCTGGGACGGCTGGAAGCGAGCGGAGCAACGGCACTTCACGACCGACCCGACGCGCCCGCGCGCACAACTCCTGATTCTCCAGTGCAAGGAGGGATACGTGGTGCTGCCGGGACCCCGGGAGAGCCCATGAACCGCCCTCGCGCTCACGCTCAGTGAACAAGGGGGGCGGGTCCGCCGGTCGTCCTCGACCGATCCCCGCCGAGTGCGCCAACTCCGCTTGACCGAGGGGGCGTACAGGACTTACGTTCTCATTAGGCGGCTGACGCAAGTCGCCGCAGGACGCGAAGCCCCCGGTTGTTCCCCCGTGATCGGGGGCTTCGTACTCTCCACGTCACCCCCTTTTGAGCGCTTTGCTCCACCGCCCCCTTCACAGTGGGTGACCATCTTCCGGAGCGCTTTCCGGCCCCTCGGGATCACCCCCGCGCCGTGAACGGCGGTGCCGCACCCTTCGGCCCCCACCGACCACGCAGGTACGATGCCAGTCGGCACACCTCTCGTCGGCGTGTCGGCACACTGGTCAACTCCCGTCCACAGCAAAGCGGTTCGGCAAGGCGCGCCAGGCAATCGCCCGGCTGCACGCTACGGGGGCAGGGTTTGTGGGGGACGTGATGGATTTCGGCATGCAGGGCCCACCCGCCCCGGCCGATCTCGCCTGGCTGCGCGCCGTCGACGCCTACACCATGGGCGCGTACGCGCAGGCCGAGGAGGAGTTCCGGGCCGCGGTCCGGGCGGACCCCGGTATGGCCGACGCCTGGCTCGGCCTGCACGCGCTGCGCGCCGAGACGACCACCGCGCTGCTGCGCATGTACCGCCACCGCGAGCGGTTCGGCGAGCAGCGCACCCGCCACCGGCGCACCCTCAACTCGTGGTACTGGCTGGGCTGGTGGGTCCAGCCGGTCCTGGAGAGCAACCGCGACCTGCTCCTCGCCCACGCCTCGCACTGGCTCGACGGCCGCCATGTGCCCGAGCTGGACCGGGCCCTGGCCGAGTGCCCGCCCGTCGAGACCGACCCCCAGGCCCGCTTCCTGCACGCGTGCCGCGCCTACCTCGTCAAGGACTGGGAACAGCTCGTCCGGCACACCGAGCCGCTGCTCGACGATCCGCTGCTGGGCATCGAGGCGGGGCTGTTCGGCGGCATGGCCCGGGTCCGCCTGGAGATGTACGGGCAGGCCGAACCGCTGCTGGCCGCCGCCCTGATGCGCTGCCGCAGCGAGCAGCCGCAGCGCAAGGAGCTGCGCTACTGGCTGGCCCGCGCCCACGAGGGCACCGGCCGCAGCGCCGCCGCCCTGCCCCTCTACCGCGCCGTGCACCGCGTCGACCCGTCCTTCATGGACACCTCCGCCCGGCTCACCGCCATCGCCGACGGGGACGGCCTGGACGACCATCTGGACCTGGCGCCGGTGCCCTCGGGCGGACCGCCGGGCCAGGGCACCGAGGGGCCCGCCGACACGGTGGCCGAGCCGGACTCCCTCCCCGCGCCCGAGCCCCTCGACGGCCGCGACCTGCTGACCGGCACCGGCCCGGAGCCGACGGGTACGGCACAGGCCGGTCCCGACGGCGTACGCCGGATGTCCCGGATCCCCGTGCCGCAGCAGCCCGTCTCCCCGCCGGTGCCGGGCCCCTCCGACCCCGTGCTGCTGGCGAGGGCGCTGTCCGAACTGGAGCGGATGGTGGGCCTGGAGCCCGTCAAACGGCAGGTGCGGGCGCTCTCCGCCCAGCTGCACATGGCCCGGCTGCGGGCCGGGCAGGGCCTGCCGGTGCAGCCGCCCAAGCGGCACTTCGTCTTCTCCGGCCCCTCGGGCACCGGCAAGACCACCGTGGCCCGCATCCTGGGCCGGGTCTTCTACGCCCTGGGGCTGCTCGGCGGCGACCACCTGGTGGAGGCCCAGCGGGCCGACCTGGTCGGCGAGTTCCTCGGGCAGACCGCGGTCAAGGCCAACGAACTGATCGACTCGGCGCTCGGCGGGGTGCTCTTCGTCGACGAGGCCTACAGCCTCTCCAACTCCGCCTACAGCAAGGGCGACGCGTACGGCGACGAGGCGCTCCAAGTGCTCCTCAAACGCGCCGAGGACAACCGCGACCGGCTCGTCGTCATCCTCGCCGGCTACCCCGAGGGCATGGACCGGCTGCTCGCCACCAACCCCGGCCTGGGCTCCCGCTTCACCACCCGCGTGGACTTCCCCAGCTACCGCCCCCGCGAACTCACCAGCATCGGCCAGGTGCTGGCCGCGGAGAACGGTGACCAGTGGGACGAGGAGGCGCTGGAGGAGCTGCGCAGCATCAGCTCCCACGTCGTCGAGCAGGGCTGGATCGACGAGCTCGGCAACGGCCGCTTCCTGCGCACCCTCTACGAGAAGAGCTGCGCCTACCGCGACCTCCGCCTGTCGGGCTACCCGGGCACCCCGACCCGGGACGACCTCGCCACGCTCCGCCTCGCGGACCTGATGCAGGCATACGGCGAGGTCCTGTCGGGCCCGGGCTGGTCCTCCTCCCGCAAGGAATCCCGGGACCCGCAGGACCCGCCGTGACGGGCTGAATTCAGCCCGTCCGGCGATTGAGGACAGCGCGCGAAGCGTGCTTCGGGGGTCTGGGGGGGCTTGCCCCCCCACGCGGCGGAGCCGCAAATCAGACGCAGCCGGGAAGGGGCGGGGCAGGGGAACAAAGCCCGCCGCTGGGGGCACCTCTGGGGGCACCCCCGGACGGAGTCTGGGGGAGGTAGCTGGGGGAGCAACGGCCCCCGCCTCAGCCCGTCATCACACCCCGCTCCTGCGGCAGCAGCACCGGTTTCGGACGCTGGTCCGACACCAGCGAGTCCGGCACCAGCGGGTCCGTCACCAAGGAACGCACCGGCGCGGCCACCCGGTGCGACGGGTCCCGGACCTCACCCACCAGCATCTCCAGCACGTCCTCCAGCGCCACCAGCCCCAGCACCCGGCCGGACGCGTCGGTCACGGCCGCAAGGTGCGCGGCCGCGCGCCGCATCACGGTGAGCGCGTCGTCCAGCGGGAGTTCGGCCCGCAGGGTCTCCACCCGCCGCCAGACGTGCTGCGGGACGGCCCGCTCGCGGTCCTCCAGGTCCAGGACGTCCTTCACGTGCAGGTAGCCCATGAAGGCACCGCCGGGACCGGCCACCGGGAAGCGGGAGTAGCCGGTGCGCACCGTCAGCTCCTCGATCTGCCGGGGGGTGACGGACGGGGCGACCGTGACCAGCGCCGCCGGGTCGAGGAGGACGTCGGTGACCGGGCGGCTGCCCAGCTCCAGCGCGTCCTCCAGCCGCTCCTGCTCCGCCGGTTCGAGGAGACCGGCCTGGCGGGAGTCCTCCACCAGGCGGTTGAGCTGCTCGCTGGTGAACACCGCCTCGACCTCGTCCTTGGGCTCGACCCGGAACAGCCTCAGCACCCCGTGCGCGCAGGCGCCGAGCAGGGCCGTGACCGGCCGGCACAGCCGGGCGAAGGCGACGAGCCCCGGGCCGAGCCACAGCGCGGCCCGGTCGGGCGCCGACATCGCGAGGTTCTTCGGCACCATCTCGCCGATGACGAGGTGGAGGAAGACCACGAGGGCCAGGGCGATCACATAGCCCAGCGGGTGGACCAGCCCGTCGGGCAGCCCCACCGCGTGGAAGACGGGCTCCAGCAGGTGCGCGACCGCCGGTTCGGCGACCGCGCCCAGGGTGAGCGAGCAGATGGTGATGCCGAACTGCGCGGCCGCCATCATCTGCGGCAGGTTCTCCAGCCCGGTCAGCACCGTACGGGCCCGGGCGGAGCCCTCGGCGGCCTTCGGCTCGATCTGGCTGCGGCGCACGGACACGAGCGCGAACTCGGCGCCCACGAAGAAGCCGTTGGCCAGCACCAGCAGCACGGCGAAGAGGAGTTGCAGCACGCTCATCGCTGCTCCCCCTTGGCACCGGTGGTGCGCACGAGGCGCACCCGCTCGGCGCGGTGGTGCGCCACCTGCCGCACGGAGAGCCGCCAGCCCGGGAGCTCGGCGGTGTCGCCGGGGGCGGGGATCCGGCCGAGGAGACCGGCGACGAGACCGGCCACCGTCTCGTAGGGGCCGTCGGGTGCCTCCAGGCCGACGCGGCGCAGGGCGTCGACCCGGCAGCCACCGTCGGCCTCCCACGCGGCGCGGCCGTCCTCGCAGGCGACGGGGGCGAGTTCGGGCCGGTGGGCGTCCTCGCCGTCGTGCTCGTCGCGCACCTCGCCGACGAGCTCCTCGACGATGTCCTCCAGGGTCACCACGCCGGCCGTGCCGCCGTACTCGTCGACGACGACGGCTATCGGCTGCTCGCTGCGCAGCTGCTCGAGGAGCGGCTGCACGGGCAGGGTCTCCGGCACGAGCATGGGCGCGACCGCGATCCGGCCGACCGGGGTACGCAGCCGGTCGTGGCCGGGGACCGCGAGGGCGTCCTTGAGGTGGACCATGCCGACGACCTCGTCCAGCCGGTCCCGGTAGACCGGGAAGCGGGAGAGGCCGGTGGCACGGGTGAGGTTGAGGACGTCCTCCGCGGTCGCGGTCGACTGGAGGGCGCTGACCTTCACCCGGGGGGTCATCACATGCTGGGCCGTGAGGTCGCCGAGCGAGAGGGTCCGTACGAACAGGTCGGCGGTGTCCTGCTCAAGCGCTCCGGCGCGGGCCGAGTGCCGTGCGAGGGAGACGAGTTCGCCGGGGGTGCGGGCGGAGGCCAGTTCCTCGGCGGGCTCGACGCCCAGGGCCCGTACGAGCCGGTTGGCGACCGTGTTGAGCAGGGTGATCACGGGCCGGAAGAAATGCGCGAAGGCGTGCTGCGGGCCGGCGACGAACCGGGCGACCTGGAGCGGCCGGGAGACGGCCCAGTTCTTCGGCACCAGTTCGCCGATGACCATCTGGACGGCGGACGCCACCAGCATGCCGGTCACCACGGCGACG
Source organism: Streptomyces sp. NPDC001407 (assembly GCF_042895325.1). NCBI lineage: Bacteria > Bacillati > Actinomycetota > Actinomycetes > Kitasatosporales > Streptomycetaceae > Streptomyces > Streptomyces sp. NPDC001407. Next base: position 148,867 of record NZ_JBIAWF010000009.1, on the reverse strand, counting down.
CCGGGGGCGGCGCCGCCCGGCAGTCCGGCGAAGGTGAGCGGTCCGGTGAGCAGCCGGCCGAGGGCGGGCTCCGCGAGCATGCCGACCACCAAGGAGGTGATGGTGATGCCGAGTTGGGTGCCCGAGAGCTGGAAGGAGAGCTCGCGCAGGGAGGCGACGACGGTGCGGGCGCGGCGGTCGCCGTCGGCGGCGGCCCGTTCGGCCTCCGGCTTCTCGACGGTCACCAGGCCGAACTCGGCGGCGACGAAGAAGCCGTTCGCGAGGATGAGGAAAAGCGCTGCCGCCAGGAGCAGCAGGGACACGGTGACACTCATGCCGCCGCCTCGTCACGGTGGGCGGCGGCGCAGGTACTACAGGACGATCCGTCCATTGCCGGAGGGAGTCACTCCTCGGTTCGCAGGTGCCCCGCGGTGCCGTGGGGGCCACGGCCGGAACGGCGTGTGCGGGGCGGGGCAGGTTGTGCCCGTGGCACCAGAGTAATCAAGGACTCGCGATCTTGGGGTGGTCGGCGGCGGTCAGGTCGCGGACCGGCCGGTGCCGTGTGCCTCGGCCAGGGCCCGCAGGGCGCGGGCGTGGGCGACGGCCTGCTGCTTGGCGATGCCCGGCTGGATACCCATGGCGGGCAGGGTGGTGCCGTCGGAGAGGTCGAGGCGGACCCAGGGGTCGCCGGCGCGCAGATTGACGCGGACGATCTGGGCCCAGGCCAGCTTGCGGGTCGTCGCCAGGTTGACGACGGTGACGCCGTCCTCGGTGGCGACGACCTTGGGGCGGGCCAGCAGCGCGAGGACCCCGAAGACGAGGAGTCCGGCGGTGGTGAAGGTGATCCGGTCCCCCGTGCTGAAGCTGCCGGTCAGCAGGGCACCCGCCGTGAGCACGACGAACAGCGCGGCACCGAGGCCGAGCAGCACGGCCCGGGTGACGGTGGGGCGGAAGGTGACCGGAAGGTCGGGCAGCGGTACGGGGGTGGACACGGCGTTACGTTCTCTCGGCGTCGTCGGGGCTCGCGTGCGGGGCGGGGGCCGTCAGAGGCGGCAGGCGTGGATGCCGGTGGTGAGGATGGCGCGCGCGCCCAGTTCGTAGAGCTCGTCCATGATCCGCTGGGCGTCCTTGGACGGGACCATGGAGCGGACCGCGACCCAGCCCTCGTGGTGCAGCGGGGAGACGGTGGGCGACTCCAGGCCGGGGGTGAGGGCTACGGCGCGCTCGACGTGCTCGACCCGGATGTCGTAGTCCATCATCACGTAGCGGCGGGCGACGAGGACGCCCTGCATGCGGCGGAGGAACTGCTGGACCTTGGGGTCGTCGGCCGGGGCGCCGGCGCGGCGGATGACGACGGCCTCGGACTCCAGGATCGGCTCGCCGATGATCTCCAGCCCGGCGTTGCGCAGGGTGGTGCCGGTCTCGACGACGTCCGCGATGATCTCGGCGACGCCGAGCTGGATGGCGGTCTCGACGGCGCCGTCGAGGTGGACGACGGAGGCGTCGACGCCGTTGTCGGCGAGGTGCTTGGTGACCAGGCCGGAGAAGGACGTGGCGACGGTCATCCCGCCGAACTCGCTCACGTCCTTCGCGGTGCCCGGGCGGGTGGCGTAGCGGAAGGTGGACCCGGCGAAGCCGAGCTGCATGATCTCCTCGGCCCGCGAGCCGGAGTCCAGCAGGAGGTCCCGGCCGGTGATGCCGATGTCGAGCTTGCCGGAGCCCACGTAGACCGCGATGTCGCGGGGGCGCAGGAAGAAGAACTCGACGTCGTTGGCGGAGTCGACCAGGACCAGTTCCCTGCGGTCCTTGCGCTGGCGGTAGCCGGCCTCATGGAGCATCGCCGACGCAGGCTCGGAGAGAGAACCCTTGTTGGGAACGGCGATGCGCAGCATGAGGTCGTTTTCCTTTGTGCGTGGGAATGCTGGGGAAATGTGCTGGGTGGTGCTGATCAGAGGTGAGCGTATACGTCGTCGAGGGAGATTCCCCGGGCGACCATCATCACCTGGACGTGGTAGAGGAGCTGGGAGATCTCCTCGGCCGTGGCGTCGGCGCCTTCGTACTCGGCGGCCATCCAGACCTCGGCGGCCTCCTCGACGACCTTCTTGCCGATGGCATGGACGCCCTTGCCCACGAGCTCGGCGGTGCGGGAGGTGGCGGGGTCGCCGGTGGCGGCCTTCTGCTGGAGCTCGGTGAAGAGCTCCTCGAACGTCTTCTTGGACATGGTGGTCCTACCCTACGCCGGTCCCCGGCCGCTTCAGTGCCAGGGCTCGGACACCGAACGGAGGATCGCCGCGGTGGCCACGGCCGCGGTGACCGCCTCGTGCCCCTTGTCCTCGTGCGAGCCCTCCAGGCCGGCCCGGTCCAGGGCCTGCGCCTCGTCGTCACAGGTGAGGACGCCGAAGCCGACGGGGACCCCGGTGTCGACGGAGACCTGGGCGAGGCCCTGGGTGACGCCCTGGCACACGTAGTCGAAGTGGGGGGTGCCGCCGCGGACGACGACGCCGAGCGCCACGATCGCGTCGTAGCCGCGGCCCGCCATCACCTTGGCGACCACGGGGAGTTCCCAGCTGCCGGGGACGCGCAGCAGGGTCGGCTCGTCGATGCCGAGGTCGTGCAGGGCGCGCAGGGCACCGTCGACGAGTCCGTCCATCACCTTCTCGTGCCACTGCGCGGCGATCACGGCCACACGCAGGTCCTGGCAGTTCCGCACACTCAGCTCGGGGGCGCCCTTGCCGCTCACGTTTCTCCTCGGGTTCGTGGTCTTAGGGATTCACTGGTTGCCGCAGGCGGAGACCGGGTCGGCATCGAGCCAGGGCAGGTCGTGCCCCATCCGGTCCCGCTTGGTCCGCAGATAGCGGAGGTTGTGCTCGCCGGCCTTGACGGGCATCGGCTCGCGGCCGGTGACCCGCAGGCCGTGCCGCACCAGGGCGGCGGTCTTGTCGGGGTTGTTGGTCATCAGCCGCAGCGAGCGCACTCCGAGGTCGGCGAGGATCCGGGCGCCCGCCGCGTAGTCGCGGCCGTCGGCGGGCAGGCCCAGTTCCAGGTTGGCGTCCAGCGTGTCGCGGCCGTCCTCCTGGAGCTCGTAGGCGCGCAGCTTGGGCAGCAGGCCGATGCCGCGCCCCTCGTGGCCGCGGAGATAGAGGACGACGCCGCGCCCCTCGGCGGTGATCCGTTCGAGCGAGGCGTGCAGCTGGGGGCCGCAGTCGCAGCGCAGCGAGCCGAAGACGTCGCCGGTGAGGCACTCGGAGTGGACGCGCACGAGGACGTCCTCGCCGTCGCCGAGCTCGCCCGAGACGAGGGCGATGTGCTCGACGCCGTCGACGGTCGAGCGGTAGCCGACGGCCCGGAAGTCGCCGAAGGCGGTGGGCAGCCGGGTCTCGGCCTCGCGCCGGACGGTGGGCTCGGCGGAGCGGCGGTAGGCGATCAGGTCCTCGATGGAGATGACCGCCAGGCCGTGCTTGCGGGCGAAGGGGATGAGGTCGGGCAGCCGCAGCATCGCGCCGTCCTCGCCGGCGATCTCCACGATCGCGGCGGCGGGGCGCAGTCCGGCGAGGCGGGCGAGGTCCACACCCGCCTCGGTGTGGCCGTTGCGGACGAGGACGCCGCCGGGCCGGGCGCGCAGCGGGAAGACGTGGCCGGGGCGGACGAAGTCGCCGGGCTCGGTCGTGGGGTCGGCGAGCAGCCGGATGGTGGTGGCGCGGTCCGCCGCGGAGATCCCGGTGGAGATGCCGTGGGCGGGGGTGGCGTCGACGGAGACGGTGAACGCGGTGCGCATCGCCTCGGTGTTGGTGTCGACCATCTGCGGCAGGTCGAGCCGGGCGATGTCCGGCTCCTCCAGGGGGACGCAGATCAGGCCGCGGCACTCGCTCATCATGAACGCCACGATCTCGGTGGTGACCTTTTCGGCGGCCACGACGAGGTCGCCCTCGTTCTCCCGGTTCTCGTCGTCGACCACGACGACGGGCCGCCCGGCCGCGATGTCGGCGATGGCGCGCTCGACCGGGTCGAGGGTGAGGTCCTCGGTCTCGTGCCAGTTCTGCACGGCGGTCATCATTCCTCTTCCTTGGGTCACTTGGGGCACCGGGGACACCGGGGGCACCGAGGTCACTGGGGTCACTCGGGTCATGACAGTGCCCCTTCCAGTGCGGCCTGCTCGGCGGCGCCCGTACGGGTACGCGAGCGCAGCCACCAGTCGCGCATGCCCCACATGACGACGGCGAAGTAGACGACGTAGACGAGGCCGGAGAAGGCGAGACCGCTGCTGAAGGCGAGCGGGACGCCGACCACGTCCACCAGCAGCCAGGCGAACCAGAATTCGGTGAGGCCGCGGGCCTGGCAGACCATCGCGGCGAGCGTGCCGACGAAGATGTACGCGTCCGGCCAGGGGTTCCAGGACAGCTCCGGCACGGCGGTGAAGAGGCCGCCGACGGCGAGCGTGCCCAGCGCGGTGCCCGCGAGCAGGGCGCCGCGCTCCCGCCAGGTCGCGAAGCGGACGGCGATCGAGCCGTCCTGGGCGTCGCGCCTGCCGCGCTGCCACTGCCGCCAGCCCCACAGCGAGACGCCGATGACCAGGAGCTGCTTGCCTATGCCGCCGCTGAGGTGGGCGGAGGCGTAGGCGGCGACGAGGATCACGCCGGAGAGGAGCTGGACGGGCCAGGACCAGATGGAGCGCCGCCAGCCGAGGGCGAGCGCGGTCAGGCCCACGCTGTTGCCGATCATGTCGGACCAGATGACGCGCTGCCCGAGGACGGAGAACGCCTCGTCGTTGAGCCACTGCACGGCGTTCACGCGACCGGCTCCCCGGCACCCGGGACCGCGCCGTCGGCCAGCAGCCGCTCGACGTATTTGGCGAGCACGTCCACTTCGAGGTTGACGGGGTCGCCGGGCTGCTTGATGCCCAGGGTGGTCAGTTGGAGCGTGGTGGGGATGAGGCTGACGGTGAAGAAGTCGTCGCCCGCCTCGACCACGGTCAGGCTGACGCCGTCGACGGTGATCGAGCCCTTGTCGACGACATAGCGGCGCAGCCCGGCCGGGAGGGCGATCTTGACGATCTCCCAGTGCTCGCCGGGGGTCCTCGCCACGACGGTGCCGGTGCCGTCGACGTGGCCCTGGACGATGTGTCCGCCGAGCCGCCCGCCGAGTGCCATGGGCCGCTCCAGGTTGACCCGGGAGCCGGGGGCGAGGGCGCCGAGGCTGGAGCGCTTGAGGGACTCGGCCATCACATCGGCCGTGAACTCGCCGTCGGCGGTCTCCACGACGGTGAGGCAGACGCCGTTGACGGCGATCGAGTCGCCGTGCTTGGCGCCCTCGGTGACGAGCGGGCCGCGCAGCCGGAAGAGAGCGGAGTCACCGTGGTTGTCCACGGCGACGACCTCGCCCAGCTCTTCGACGATTCCGGTGAACACGTTCAGTTCTCCTCAGGGGCGGAAGCGGTGGGGGTGGCGGTGATCCGCAGGTCGGGGCCGAGGCGGGCGACGTCGGTCACCTCCAGGCGCAGCGTCTGCGCGATGGTGCCGATGCCCGCGTCGCCGAGGGCGGCGGGTCCGGCGCCCAGCAGCGCGGGCGCGAGATAGCCGACGACGCGGTCGACGGCCCCGGCGGCGATGAAGGAGCCGGCCAGCGACGGCCCGCCCTCCAGCAGGACGGAGCGGACGCCGCGCCCGTGCAGCTCGGTGAGCAGGGCGTGGATGTCGAGGCCGGCCGTGCCGTGCGGCAGCCGGACGGTGTCGGTGCCGGGCAGGTGCCGGGTGTCGGCGTGCTCGCCGACGGCGATCAGGGTGGGTGCCGCGTCGTCCAGCACGCGGGCGCCGGGCTTGACACAGGCGTGGGTGTCGACGACGACGCGCAGCGGCTGGGTGATGTCGTCCCGGCCGCGGACGGCCAGGTGCGGGTCGTCGGCGCGCAGGGTGCCGGAGCCGACGACGACGGCGTCGGCCTCGGCGCGCAGCCGGTGGACGTCGGCGCGGGACGCGGCGGAGGTGATCCAGCGGCTGGTGCCGTCGGCGGCGGCGCTGCGGCCGTCGAGGGTCGCGGCGTACTTCCACTGGACGAAGGGGCGGCCGCGGAGCACCGAGGTGAGCCAGGCGGCGTTGCCCGCGGCGGCCTCGTCGGCGAGCAGCCCGCCCTCGGTGTCGACCCCGGCGGCGGCCAGGGTGGCCGCGCCTCCGGTGGCGGTGGGGTTCGGGTCGGCGACGGCGTAGACGACGCGGGCCACTCCGGCGGCGAGCAGGGCCTGTGCGCAAGGGCCCGTGCGTCCGGTGTGGTTGCAGGGTTCGAGGGTGACGACGGCGGTGCCGCCGCGGATGTCGCGGCCGGAGTCCGCCGCGTCCTGGAGGGCGGCGACCTCGGCGTGCGGGCCACCGGCGCGGCGGTGCCAGCCCTCGCCGGCGGTGCGGCCGTGCGCGTCGAGCAGGACACAGCCGACGACGGGGTTGGGGCTGGTGGAGCCGAGGGCGCGCGCGGCGAGTGCGATGGCCCGACGCATCGCGTCGGCTTCGGCCTGGGTGGCCACCGGGTCCTCCTGCCTCATCGGGCACGGACTCCGGGGCCGTCGCATAAGGACGACGAAGAGCGGGGACGCGGACCGGGTGCGCCGAGGCCGAAAAAGAGGGGTCCGCCCCTTGAAGAGGGCCGGATCACCCGACGACGGTGTGCCGGTATGCGTGCCCGCCGCGCACTGCCTCCCATCCGGACTTTAACCGTCGGTCCAGGAATTTCACCTGGTCAACCGGCCGCTGGAGGCGGACGGGTCGCGGACTGTAACCGCCGGTTCGGACTTTCACCGACCCCGGAGTGCGCTGCGTAACTGATTGTCTGGAGATGCTACATCGAGCCCGACCTGCGCGTTCCTCGCAGACCGCCGGTTCGACGCCTTTGAGCGTACGCCGAGGGACGGCGCGGTGTCCACGGTGATGTAGGTCGCCGCAAGGGGTCGACCGGCCCGGCCGGGTCGGGGAGGATGCGCCTCCATGGGCGCGGACGACAGGGGTGAGGACCTCCGGTTACGCCGGGCGCGGCTCGCGGTGGCCGTGGTGTTCGCCGTGCACGGCGCGGTGACCGGCAGCTTCGCGACCCGCGTCCCGTGGGTCCAGGCGCACGCCGGGATCGACGCGGGACGGCTGGGGCTGGCGCTGGCGTTCCCCGCGATCGGGGCGTCGGCGGCGATGCCGCTCGCGGGGTGGGTGGCCCATCGGCTGGGTTCACGGGCCGCGTTGCGCCTGCTGCTGTCGTCGTGGTGCGCGTCCCTGGTGTTGCCCGCCCTCTCCCCCGGGCTGCTCACGCTGTGCGCGGCGCTCGGTGCCTACGGCGCGACGGCGGGCATGGCGGACGTGGCGATGAACGCGCTGGGCGTGGAGACCGAGGAGCGGATCGGCCGTTCGATCATGTCGGGGCTGCACGGGATGTGGAGCGCGGGGGTGCTCGCCGGCTCGGCGGCGGGCACGGTCGCCGCGCACGCCGGCACGGACGCCCGCCTCCACCTGGGGATCGCGGCGGGGGCGCTGCTGCTCCTGGGCGCGCTCACCTGCCGGTGGGTGCTGGACCTGCGTACCGCGCCCGGGGAACACCCGCCGCCGCGCTTCTCGTTGCCCCCGCGTGCGGCGCTGGCCATCGGCGCGGTGGGGTTCTGCGCGGTGTTCGCGGAGGGCGCGAGCCTGGACTGGTCGGCGGTCTATCTCCGCGATGTCATCGGGTCGGAGCCGGGCGTCGCGGCCGCCTGCACCACGGCGTTCTCCTGCACGATGGCGGCGGCCCGGTTCGCGGGTGACGCGGCGGTGCGCCGGTTCGGCCCGGTGCGGACCGTACGGGCGGGCGGCGCGCTGGCCACGGCCGGTGGGGTGCTGGCGGTCTCGGCGGGCGGGGCGGTGGCGGCGATCGCGGGCTTCGCGCTGATCGGTCTGGGCATCGCGGTGGTGGTGCCGCTGGCGTTCGCGGCGGCGGGGCGCGGCGGTCCCGCGCCGAGCCAGGCCATCGCCGGGGTCGCGACGATCACCTACGCCTCGGGGCTGATCGCCCCGGCCGCCATCGGCCAGATCGCGCACGCCAGTTCGCTCGTGGTGTCGTTCACCCTGGTCACCGTGCTGACGACGGGAATGGTGCTGGGGGCGGGGGTGCTGCGTACGCCTGCGCGCGGAGCGGTGGGCGCGGTTCCGACGGGCGAGCGGGCGAACTCCACGGCGGAGTCACCGGGCCCGGAGTGAGCGCGGCAGTGGGCCGTACGGTGGACCCTCACGGGTGCACCGTACGGCCCGGAACCAGCCGGCGGTGAGCCGTCGGTGGTTAGAGGATGCCGAACAGACCGCCGAAGCCGCCGAAGCCACGGCCGCCCCAGCCGCGCCCGCCGAAGTCGCAGCGACGGTCGCAGTCGTCACGGTCCCAGCGGTCCCAGCCGCGGTCCCCACGGTCCCAGCGGCCCCAGTGGTCGCCGCGACCGCGGTCGCAGTCGTCACGGTCCCAGCGGCCGTGGTCACGACCGTGGTCCCAGCGACCGTGGTCGCGGTCGTGGTCCCAGCGGCCGTGGTCGCGGTCACGGTCACGACCGTGGTCGCCACGGTCACCGTCGTGGTCGTGGTCGTGGCTCCACGCCTGGACCGTCGCGGTGTGGGCCGGAGCGGCCTGGGCCACGCCGGCGATCGGGACGATGGCAGCCGCGGCGAGCACGGTGGCGGCCGCGGTGCGGCCGACGAGGTTACGCATGAATGTCTCCTGGATTGCAGGAATCGGACACAGAGACCCATACCTCGCACGAAGCAAGAAACAGCCCAGATTCACGGTCATACAGTCGTACGGACCATTGATTACCCCGATTGCAGCAACAGCGGGGGCGCCCCGGCCGGTGGCGACGGCCGGGAGCACGGGCCGGCGCCACTTAACATGGTCCAGATTTCCCCCCACCCCGAACATTTGGAGCACTCATGGGCCTCGGCGTGCGCTGGACTCTGCACGGGGACGGGCGCACCCCGGCACCCGGGGCCGTCGTGCGACCGGACGAACGGCTCTCCTGGCCGCGGACGGCGGGGCTCGGCGCGCAGCACGTGGTGGCGATGTTCGGGGCGTCCTTCGTCGCCCCGGTGCTCATGGGCCTGGACCCCAACCTCGCGATCATGATGTCGGGCGTCGCGACCATCCTCTTCCTCCTCGCGACGCGCGGCCGGGTGCCCAGCTATCTGGGGTGCAGCCTCTCCTTCGTCGGGGTCGCCGCGATCATCCGGGCGCAGGGCGGCGGCACCGCGGCCGTCACCGGCGCGATCTTCGTGGTCGGCGCGGCGCTGTTCCTGAGCGGCCTGGCCGTGCAGAAGTTCGGCGCGCGGATCATCCACGCGGCGATGCCGCCGGTGGTCACCGGCGCCGTGGTCATGCTGATCGGCTTCAACCTCGCGCCGGTCACCGCCCGGACCTACTGGCCGCAGGACCAGTGGACGGCGCTGCTGACGATGCTCGTCACCGGCCTCGCCGTGGTCTGCCTGCGCGGGTTCTGGTCCCGCGTCGCGATCTTCCTGGGCCTGCTCTTCGGCTACGGGATCTCCTGGGTGTTCGACCGGGTCTTCGGGAAGATCCACTCCGTGAACGGCGGCCCGGAGGCCGTCGACCACTGGCGGCTCGACCTCTCCGGCGTCTCCAAGGCCGACTGGATCGGCCTCCCCTCACTGCACGGACCGACGTTCAGCTGGTCCGCGATCCTGGTGGCCCTGCCCGTCGTCATCGCCCTGATCGCCGAGAACGCCGGACACGTCAAGGCCGTCGGCGAGATGACCGGCGACCCGCTGGACGACCAGCTCGGCACCGCGATCTCCGCGGACGGCGCGGCCACGATGCTCTCCACCGCGGTCGGCGGCCCGGCCAACACCACCTACTCCGAGAACATCGGCGTCATGGCGGCCACCCGCGTCTACTCCACCGCCGCCTACTGGGCGGCGGCCGGCTTCGCCCTGCTCTTCGGCGTCTGCCCCAAGTTCGGCGCCGTCGTGGCGGCCGTGCCCGGCGGGGTGCTCGGCGGCATCACCGTCATCCTCTACGGCATGATCGGCCTGCTCGGCGCGCAGATCTGGGTCCACAACAAGGTCGACCTGCGCAATCCGCTGAACCTCGTGCCCGTCGCCGCGGGCATCATCATCGGCATCGGCGGCGTCAGCCTCAAGGTGAGCGACAACTTCGAGCTCAGCGGCATCGCCCTGGGCACCATCGTGGTCCTCTCCGGCTACCACGTCCTGCGCGCCCTGGCCCCGGCCCACCTCAGGACGCAGGAACCGCTGCTGGACGCGGGCACGAGCGGCTACGACGCGGCCGCCGAGAAGGACGCGACCGACGACGAGCGCTGACCTCGTCATCCGTTCCGGTCATCCACCGCCGCCCGCCCCCTACGCTGCGTACACACATGTCACTGTGTGCTCATGACGACGGCAGAGGTGCGGGCGGCACCCGCTGGTATCGAGGGCGTCGTGGCCCGGATGCGCCGACTGGCGGACACCTTGCCGCCACATGACGGGGTCGCCGTCTTCAACCGCGTCTACCTCACGGTCACCGAGGAGATCGCCCGGCGCCTTTCCGCCGGGGCGTTCGCCGACCGGGTCTCGGCGACGGAGCTGGACGTACGCTTCGCCGCGCGCTATCTGTCCGCCGTCGACGGCGCGGCGGCGGGCCGCCGCCCACCCGCCTGCTGGCGCCCCCTCTTCCAACTGCGCGGCCACCCCGCCGTACGGCCCCTCCAGTTCGCCCTCGCGGGCATCAACGCCCACATCGGCCACGACCTGCCGCTGGCTCTCGCCGACACGTGCCACGCCCTCGGGCTCGAACCATGCGCACTCGAAGGGGACTTCGACCGGGTGGGCGAGGTGCTCGTCGCTCTGGAGGAGAGGGTACGGGAGGGGTTGGCGCCGGAACTCCTGGATGTGGCGGATCCGTTGACGCACTTGGTGGGGGCGTGGAGTCTGGAGGCGGCGCGGGGGGCGGCTTGGGCGGCGTTCCGGGGGCTCTGGGCGGTGCGGGATCTTCCCGATGTGTCGTCGGATCTCGCCGAACGCCTCGACTCCGGCGTGGGGTTGGTGAGCCGCTTCCTGCTGACTCCGCTGCGGTGATTTTCCCCAGCCCCGCCCCTTCCCGAACTGGGGCGCGTGCCCCAGCCCCCCGAGTGCGGGCCGGTTCGCCGACTGCGGCGGGAGCGGCCCGCGGCCGCGTCCTCAAACTCCCCCAGCGGTAGCTGGGGGAGTTTGAGGACAACGCGCGAAGCGTGTTGCGGGGGTCTGGGGGCTTGCCCCCGGTTTCGGGAAGGGGCGGGGCTGGGGAAGAAAAGCCGCCCGCCGCAGGCGGACAAAGACCGTCAGTCCTCCGGCAGTTCCACCGGCGCCAGCTCGTCGTAGCGGTCGCCAGGGCCCGGGTTCGTCGGGTCCGTCGCGCCGCCGAACTGCCGCATCACACCCCACACCGCGTTGAGCGCCGTCTGCACGGCGCCCTCCGCCCAGCCGGCCGTCCAGGAGATGTCGTCACCGGCGAGGAACAGGCCGCGCTTGTCCTCCGGCAGGCGGTCCTGCATGAAGTGGGTGAACAGGCGCCGCTGGTAGCGGTAGTGGCCGGGCAGGTTGGCCTTGAACGCGCCCATGAAGTAGGGCTCGTTCTCCCAGGAGACGGTCACCGGGTTGCCGATGATGTGACGGCGGATGTCGACCTTGGGGTAGATCTCGCCGAGCGACTTGAGCATGACCTCCATGCGCTCGTTCGCCGACAGCGGCAGCCACTTGAGGCTGTCGTCGCACCAGGTGTACGAGAGGCAGATGACGGCCGGCTTGTCGGGGCCGTCGTCCAGGAGGTAGGTGCCACGGGTCATCCGGTCCGTGAGCGTCATCGACATGACGTCCCGCCCCGTCTCCTCGTCCTTGTCCAGCCAGAACGGCCGGTCCACCGGCACGAACAGCTTGGACGACTCCATGTAGTGGGTGCGCTCCATCGCCGTCCAGTGGTCGATGGGGAAGAGCGAGTCGTCGCACGCGATCTTCGACAGCAGCATCCACGACTGGGCGGTGAAGACGGCCGCCTTGTACGTACGGATGTCGCCCGACGCGTCGGTCACGGTGATGCCGTTGCCCGCCGTGCGGTGCAGCCGGGTCACGGCCGGGCGCGGCTCGCCGTCGTGCAGCGACGACAGCGAGGTGCCGGGCGCCCAGTGGACGAGCTTGCCGGGCTCGCGCTCCCACAGCCGCACCGGGAGCTGCTGGCTGCCGCCGACGATGCCGCGGTGGTGGTCGTCCGCCTCGGTGTAGACGACGCGCAGGATCTCCAGGATGGAGTTGGGGAAGTCGGTGTCCCAGCCGCCGGTGCCGAAGCCGACCTGGCCGAAGATCTCCCGGTGGCGGAAGGACTTGAAGGCGGTGGAGTCGCAGAGGAAGCCGTAGAAGGTCTGGTTGTCGAACTTCTCGACGAGCTTCGCCCAGATCTCCCGGATGCGCGGCACGTCACGCTCCCGCAGGGCGCGGTTCATGTCGGAGAAGTCGGCACCCTCCTCCAGGCACGCGTTCCACGCCTCGGCGACCTCGCGGTAGACGGCCGGCAGGTCGTCGATGGTCTCGGCGTAGTGCGACTCGCCCTTGAGGTCGACGACGGTGGAGGGCGTGTCGGGCGCGAGCGGGTTGGGGAACGGCTTGGTCGTAAGGCCCACCAGGTCGATGTAGTGCTGCAGCGCGGTGGAGCTCGGCGGGAAGCGCATCGCGCCCATCTCGGCGGTCAGCGAGGGGTCGCAGCCCTCGAAGCCGACGGTGCGCAGCCGGCCGCCGATCTGGTCCGCCTCGTAGACGACGGGCTTGAGCCCCATCTTCATCAGCTCGTAGGCGGTGATGATGCCGGAGAGGCCGCCGCCGATGACCGCGACCTCGGCGCCGTGCTCGGTCGCGGGTATCTGCCCGAGACCCGCCGGGTGGGCGAGGAAGTCGTCGTACGGGAAGGGGAAGTCCGGGCCGACCATGGTGATCGGCGGCAGGGCCGGCTGCGACGGCTCGTCGTGGGCGGCGTTGGGCACCATGGACGTCATCGGCTGAACTCTCCTGCGGAAAAAGGGGAACAGTGGGGGGTATGGGGCGTCAGCCGAGCGAGCCGTAAAGCTCCGGACGGCGGTCGCTCAGATAGGTGTTCTCGGCGCGGGAGGCCTTGAGCAGCGCCGGGTCCACGTCGGCGATGATCAGGTCCTCGCCCGCGCCGGCCCGCGCCCGTACGGTCCCGTCGGGGGCGGCGAGGCAGCTGAGGCCGGCGAAGGCGAAGTCGCCCTCGGTGCCGCAGCGGTTGGCGTAGGCGATGTAGAGCTGGCTCTCCCAGGCGCGGGCCGGGACGATCGTCTGCGGGACGATCTCGTACGGCCGCATCAGCGCGGTCGGGGTGAGCAGCAGCTCGGTGCCGGCGAGGGCGTGGGCGCGCACCGGCTCGGGGAACTCGACGTCGTAGCAGATCAGCATGCCGAGGCGGACGCCGTCGAGGTCGGCCTGGGCGACCTGTTCGTCGCCGGGCGTGAAGTGAGCGGTCTCGTAGTCCCCGAAGAGGTGGGTCTTGCGGTAGTGCGCGAGGCGCTCCCCGTCCGGCCCGATGAGCTGGAGGGAGTTGTGGAGCACCGCGCCGGCGCGCTCGGGGTAGCCGTAGCCGATGGCCAGGCCGTGCTCGGCGGCGATGCGGGCGACGGCCCGGGCGCCGGGCCCGTCGGCGGGCTCGGCCCGCTCCCGCACGGCCGCGCCGAGGGCGTAGCCGGTGAGGTAGAGCTCGTTGGTGAGCAGCAGCCGGGCGCCCGCGTCGGCGGCCCGGCGCGCGGCGGCGGCCAGGTCGTCGAGGGTCTCGGCGGTGGAGGCGGGGACGCCGGGGCGGCCTTGGTACAGCGCGGTGCGCAGCGGCGTCATGCGGCCTCTTTTCACCTGTCGCGAGGGGCGTGCGTTAAGGACGCCTTGACGGTACGGGCCGGTAACTCCGCACGACAAGGCGCCACCATTGCGTACCGACGCGTCATTCGTTGCGCGTTGCGGCACCTCCGCGGCGATTCATTGCGCGGAGCCTCGCGGGGTCGCGGTGTCGCTCAGGAGGGGGCGCCGGAGCTGAAGCGGCGCAGGAGGGGGGAGAGCACGAGGACGGACTTGGTCCGCTCCACGAAGGGCTCGCCTGCGATGCGCTCCAGCACCCGTTCGAAGTGGCGCATGTCGGAGGCGAAGACCTGGACGATGGCGTCCGCCTCGCCGGTGACGGTGGAGGCGGACGCCACTTCCGGATAGCGCGACAGGCCGCGGTGGATGGCCTCGGGGGAGGTGTTCCGGCGGCAGTAGATCTCGATGAAGCCCTCGGTCTCCCAGCCGAGCGCCGCCGGGTCCACCCGTACGGTGAACCCGGTGATGGCGCCCTCGGCCCGCAGCCTGTCCACGCGCCGCTTGACTGCGGGCGCGGACAGGCCGACCTCGGTGCCGATGTCGGCGTAGGAGCGGCGGGCGTCCTCGGCGAGGGCGTGGACGATGCGTTCGTCGAGATCGTTCAGTCGCACTGCGGGTGGATCACTTCTCTAGGGGGACCTGCGTCTCTTCCCGGGCGAGCCGCGAGCGGCTCCTCCCGTACCCGAAGTAGATCACGAGCCCGACGGCCATCCAGACACCGAAGACCATCCAGGTGACCTTGTCGAGGCTGCCCATCATGTAGACGCACAGGAGGAAGCCGATGGCCGGGAAGACCGGGCTGAGCGGCACCCGGAAGGTGCGCTTCATCTCCGGGCGGGTCCGGCGCAGCACGATGACGGCGATGTTGACCAGGGCGAAGGCGAAGAGCGTGCCGATGCTGGTGGCGTCCGCGAGCTGGCCGAGCGGGATGGCCGCGGCGAGGATGCCGCAGAAGAGCGAGACGATGACCGTGTTGGCCCGGGGGGTGCCGCTCTTGGCGTGGACCTTGGAGAAGACCTTGGGCACCAGGCCGTCGCGGGACATCGCGAAGAGGATGCGGGTCTGGCCGTAGAGGACGGTCAGCACGACGGAGGCGATGGCGATGACGGCGCCCGCGGCGAGCAGCACGGCCCAGAAGCTCTGGCCGGTCACGTCCTTCATGATCCCGGCGAGCGCGGCCTCGCTGCCCTCGAACTTCTGCCAGGGCATGGCGCCGACGGCGACGGCTGCGACCAGGCAGTAGAGCGCGGTGACGATGATCAGCGAGAGCATGATCGCGCGCGGCAGGTCGCGCTGCGCGTCCTTGGCCTCCTCACCGGCGGTGGAGGCGGCGTCGAAGCCGATGTAGGAGAAGAACAGCGAGGCTCCGGCGGAGCTCAGGCCCGCGATGCCGAGCGGCATGAACGGGGTGTAGTTGCCGGCCTTGACGCCCTGGAAGGCGACGCCGCAGAAGAGCAGCAGCGCGACGATCTTCACGCCGACCATGATGGTGTTGGCGCGGGCGCTCTCCTTGGCGCCGCCCAGCAGGAAGGCCATGCACAGCAGCACGACGAGCAGGGCGGGCAGGTTGAAGACGCCGCCGTCACCGGGCGGGTTGGCCAGCGAGGCCGGGATGGTGACGCCGATCGTGCCGTCGAGCAGTTCGTTGAGGTACTGCCCCCAGCCGACGGCGACGGCCGCGACGGAGACGCCGTACTCCAGGATCAGGCACCAGCCGCAGACCCAGGCGACGAGCTCGCCGAGGGTGGCGTAGGCGTAGGAGTACGAGGAGCCGGAGACCGGGATGGTGCCGGCCAGCTCCGCGTAGGAGAGGGCCGAGAAGAGCGCCGTGATGCCGGCGATGACGAACGAGATGATGACGGCGGGGCCTGCCTTGGGCACCGCCTCGCCGAGCACCACGAAGATGCCGGTGCCGAGAGTCGCGCCGATGCTGATCATCGTCAGCTGCCACATGCCGAGCGAGCGGCGCAGCGAACCGCCCTCGCCCTGCCCGCCTTCGGCCACGAGGCGTTCGACCGGCTTGCGCCGCATGAGACCTGCCGCGAAGCCGGCGGCCGGGCGCGGGGAGCGCTGGTCGTCGCCCGCGGCGGGGGGCGCTGTGCCGTGGTCCAACACTGGGTGGCTCCATTCGTCGCTGCCTGTCGAGGGCGGAGGGGACGACCGCCGGCGGTACCCCACCGGGGCGGCGCCGACAGGGCGGAGCGAACCCATGGAAGGAGGGGGACCGCGAGCAAGCGGTATCCGCCACTCCACGTACAGCGCAGACCCTACGAGGTGGGTGCGTGCGCTCGTAATGCACCATTCTTGCGTATGCCCGTACGATCATTGCGTGCGGGGGGCCGGAACGGGCGATCGTTGCACGTCACCTTACGAATCGGTACATGTCGGCGTCAACAGCCGCCGAATGGGGCACTGCTCACAGGCGCGGGAAACGCGAAAGGGGCGCGGCCCGGAGAACCGGACCGCGCCCCTTCGGGGATCGCTTCGCTTACTGCCAGCTGGCGTGCAGCGGCTTGCCCTCGGCGTAGCCCGCGGCGCTCTGGACGCCGACGACGGCACGCTCGTGGAACTCCTCCAGGGAGCCCGCGCCGGCGTAGGTGCAGGAGCTGCGGACGCCCGCGATGATCGAGTCGATCAGGTCCTCGACGCCCGGACGGGTCGGGTCGAGGAACATCCGCGAGGTGGAGATGCCCTCCTCGAACAGACCCTTGCGGGCCCGGTCGTAGGCCGACTCCTCGCTGGTGCGGTTGCGCACGGCGCGGGCCGAGGCCATGCCGAAGCTCTCCTTGTAGAGCCGGCCGTCGGCGGACTGCTGGAGGTCGCCCGGGGACTCGTACGTCCCGGCGAACCAGGAGCCGATCATGACGTTGGAGGCACCGGCGGCGAGCGCCATGGCCACGTCGCGCGGGTGGCGGACGCCACCGTCGGCCCAGACGTGCTTGCCGTACTTCTTCGCCTCGGCGGCGCACTCCATGACCGCGGAGAACTGCGGGCGGCCCACGCCGGTCATCATGCGGGTGGTGCACATGGCGCCGGGGCCCACACCGACCTTGATGATGTCCGCGCCGGCCTCGATGAGGTCGCGCACGCCCTCGGCGGCGACGATGTTGCCCGCGACGATCGGCACCTGCGGGTCGAGGCCGCGGACGGCCTTGATCGCGGAGATCATCGACTCCTGGTGGCCGTGCGCGGTGTCCACGACGATGGTGTCGGCACCGGCCTCCAGCAGGGCCTTGGCCTTGCCGGCCACGTCGCCGTTGATGCCGACGGCGGCGGCGATGCGCAGCTTGCCGTCCGCGTCGGTGGCGGGGGTGTAGAGCGTGGCGCGCAGGGCGCCCTTGCGGGTCAGGATGCCCGCGAGCCTGCCGTCCTTGTCGACGGCGGGCGCGAGCTTGCGGTGCGCGGCGTCGAGCTTGTTGAACGCCTCGCGCGGGTCGATGTCGGCGTCGAGGAGCAGCAGCTCCTTGGACATGACCTCGGACAGCTGGGTGAAGCGGTCCACGCCGGTCAGGTCCGACTCGGTGACGACGCCGACCGGGCGGTGGTCGCCGTCGACGACCACACCGGCGCCGTGCGCGCGCTTGTGCAGCAGCGACAGCGCGTCGGCGACGGTCTGGGTGGGCGCGAGGACGATCGGGGTGTCGAGGACCAGGTGGCGGCCCTTGACCCAGGAGATGACCTCGGTGACGACCTCGATCGGGATGTCCTGCGGGATGACCACGAGGCCACCGCGGCGGGCGACCGTCTCCGCCATGCGGCGGCCGGCGATCGCGGTCATGTTGGCGACCACGAGGGGGATGGTGGTGCCGGTCCCGTCCGGGGCGGAGAGGTCCACGCCCTGGCGGGAGCCGACCGCGGAGCGGCTGGGCACCATGAACACGTCGTCGTACGTCAGGTCGTACGGCGGCTTCTGGTCGTTGAGGAATCGCATACTGGCTCTCTCACCTGCGGTTTTGAGTACAAAGCGGGTGGGGAGTCAGCACCGAGCCAGCTCCGGATCGGGCTGAGGTTCCTGGACCCATCATCCATGATGCCTCCGCGTGGTGACGAACCGGAGCCCGATTCTCATGGGTTCGCCCAGAGTCGGGCGGGCGCGTCTGTGGCATCGGACAGGAGCCCGCCCGGTCAGCCCGACAGGCCCTTGAGGCGGGCCACCGCCTCCTCCAGCACGGCCGTGCGCTTGCAGAAGGCGAAGCGGACGAAGGGGGCGCCCTCGGCGCGGTTGTCGTAGAAGACGGTGTTGGGCACGGCCACCACGCCCGCGCGCTCGGGGAGGCCGAGGCAGAAGGCGAGACCGTCGGTCTCGCCGAGGGAGCGGATGTCGGTCGTGATGAAGTACGTGCCGGCCGGGCGGTGCACGGTGAAGCCCGCGTCCGCGAGCCCGGCCGCCAGCAGGTCGCGCTTGGCCCGCAGGTCGGCGCGGAAGTCCTCGAAATAGCCGTCGGGCAGCCGCAGCGCCTCCGCGATCGCGTACTGGAACGGCCCGGAGGAGACGTAGGTCAGGAACTGCTTGACCGAGCGGAGCGCGGCGACCAGGGGTGCGGGTGCCGTCGCCCAGCCGACCTTCCAGCCCGTGAAGGAGAAGGTCTTGCCGGCCGAGCCGATGGTGACGGTCCGCTCGCGCATGCCGGGCAGGGAAGCGAGCGGGACGTGCTCCGCGCCGTCGAAGACGAGGTGCTCGTAGACCTCGTCGGAGATCACGAAGAGGTCGTGCTCGGCCGCCAGGGCGGCGACGGCCGCGAGCTCCTCGCGGGTGAGGACCGTGCCCGTCGGGTTGTGCGGGGTGTTGATCAGGAGCACCCGCGTCCGGGGGGTGACGGCGTCCCGCAGCTCGTCGATGTCCAGGCGGAAGGCGCCCTCGCGGGGGCGCAGCGTCACGGGCACCCGCTTGCCGCCCGCCATGGCGACGCAGGCCGCGTACGAGTCGTAGTACGGCTCCAGCGCTATCACCTCGTCGCCGGGCTCGACCAGGGCGAGCAGCGCGGCGGCGATCGCCTCGGTCGCGCCCGCGGTGACCAGGACCTCGGTGTCGGGGTCGTACGCCAGGCCGTAGCGGTGCGCCTGGTGGTCGGCGACGGCGAGGCGCAGCTCGGGGACGCCGGCGGCGGGCGGGTACTGATTGCCGCGGCCGTCCCTCAGGGCGCGGACGGCCGCCTCCCTGATCTCCTCGGGGCCGTCGGTGTCCGGGAAGCCCTGACCGAGGTTGATCGCACCGGTCCGGGCCGCCAGAGCGGTCATCTCCGCGAAGATGGTGGTGCCGAACTCCGCCAGGCGGCTGTTCACGGGCTTCCGGGTCATGCGTGCTCTCCCTCGACGGGCGGATGTGCGGGGCATGGTGCGTCCGCACATTCTCACAGCCGGGCGTCTCGCGGGGAGCAGGGCCTGCGTACGGCACGGGCCGGACACGCGCACCGCCCGCCGGGGCGAACCCCGGCGGGCAGTGCGGGTGGAGCGTGGTGGGTGGAGCGTGGCGGGTCAGTTGCCGTCCGGGTCCGCCCGGTCCAGCGCCGGGCGCGGGCCCGGACCGGTCTCCAGCAGCAGATAGTCGGCGGCGGCGGTGTCGGTGACCAGGCTGGTGACCAGCCCGGACCGCAGCACCGCGCCGATCGCGGCGGCCTTGCGCAGACCACCGGCGATCGCGACGACCTCCGGTATCCGGCGCAGCCGGTCCGCCTCGACGGTGATGCAGCGCTCGCCCAGGTCACGGCCGATGCGCCGGCCCTCGGCGTCGAAGAGGTGCGCGGACATCTCGGCGGCGGCGCCGAGCGAGGCGTAGTGCGCGCGCTCCTCCTCGCCGAGCATGTCGTAGACGGTCGAGATGCCGGGCGCCCAGGAGCCGATGGACACGGCGGCCACGGTGACCTTGTCGAAGTAGTCGAAGGCCCGCGCGATGCCGGTCTGGCCGCGCAGCGCCGCGGCGGTGGCGGAGTCGGGCAGCAGCATCGGCGCGTAGATCGGGTGCGCCTCGCCGCCGGACACCTGGGCCGCGCGGCGCACGGCCTCCACCGAGCCGCGCTCGGCGGTGCCCGCGTCGTAGACACCGGTGAGCTGGACGACCGTGCACGGCGGCAGCCGGTGCAGGGCCGCGGCCATGTGGATGGTGGATCGGCCCCAGGCCAGGCCGAGGACGTCGCCCTCGTGCACCAGCTCGCCGAGCAGGTCTGCGGCCACCTCGCCGAGGTTCTCGGGGTCGGGCGCGTCGTCGGCCGCGTCGGCCGGGGACTCGACGACCACGGCGTGCCGCAGGCCGTAGCGGGCGCGCAGCGCGTCCGAGCGCTCCGCGTCCAGCTCGGCCGGCACCCGGATCTCGATCCGCACCAGATCCCGCTCCAGAGCGGTCTCCAGCACGCGGGCCACCTTGAAGCGGCTCACGCCGAACTCCTCGGCGATCTGGATCTTCGACTTGCCCTCGAGGTAGAAGCGGCGGGCCATGGCCGCCGCCTGCACCAGCTCGGCGGGCCCCATCGGCGTGGCAGAACGGCCCGTCGACACCTCGGTCTCCTCACTTCTGTGTTCAAGCTGTGGACTCGACCGTCATCCTGTCAGAAACGGCGGTCCTTTGATCAGGCCCTGCGCGGCACCACGGCATTCCGGGCGCGCGAAACCGGGTCAGTGCGCGCAGGCCCAGGGCGCGGCGGCCGTGGCCAGCTCCGCCTGCTCCCTCAGCGAGCGTACGGCCGCCGCCGGGTCCTGCGCACCGTAGACGGCGGAGCCGGCCACGAAGACGTCCGCCCCGGCCTCCGCGCAGCGCTCGATCGTCTGCGCCGAGACCCCGCCGTCGACCTGGAGCCACAGCTCGAGACCGTGCCGCTGGATGAGCTCGCGGGTCCGGCGGATCTTGGGAAGCATGATGTCGAGGAACGCCTGGCCGCCGAAGCCGGGCTCCACGGTCATGATCAGCAGCATGTCGAGCTCGGGCAGCAGGTCCTCGTACGGCTCGATGGGCGTCGCGGGCTTGAGCGCCATCGACGCGCGGGCGCCCTTGGCCCGGATCTCCCGCGCCAGCCGGACCGGCGCCGCGGCGGCCTCGGCGTGGAAGGTGACCGAGCCCGCCCCGGCCTCCACGTACTGCGGGGCCCAGCGGTCGGGGTCCTCGATCATCAGGTGGCAGTCGAGGGGGGTGTCCGTGGCCTTGCCGAGCGCTTCGACGACCGGCACCCCGAGCGTGAGGTTGGGGACGAAGTGGTTGTCCATGACATCGACATGGAGCCAGTCGGCGCCCTGCACCGCCTTCGCCTCCTCGGCGAGGCGGGCGAAGTCGGCGGAGAGGATGCTGGGGTTGATCTGCGCGGCCATGCGTTTAGCTTGCCATGTCGCGTGCGCTGGGCTGGACCGGGTCCACGGTGCGGGGGCCGGTGGGCGGCTGCGGGTCGGTTCGCCGCCTGCGGCGGGAGCGGCCTGCGGCCGCGTCCTCAATCGCCGGACGGGCTGAATGGTGCGGGTCCGCTGCTCCCCCGGCTACCTCCCCCAGACTCCGTCCGGGGGCGCCCCCAGCGGCGGGCAGCCTCAAACGCCGGCCGGGCTGAGATTGCGGACCGCAGTCCGTAGCCTGCGACGCTGGACGAGCTGGATGCGCGGACCGCAGTCCGCAATCCCTGCGGCCCACAGGCAACGAACCCACGGTCCGTGAAATCCAGCCCGTCCGGCGTTTGAGGACACCGCGCGAAGCGCGGTCAGGGGTCTGGGGCGCAGCCCCAGTTTCGGGAAGGGGCGGATAGGGGAAAAAGCCCGCCGCAGGCGCCCACCCACCCGCACCCGGGGGGGCTGGGGCACGCGCCCCAGCCAGGAAGGGGCGAGGCTGGGGAAACAAGCCCCGCCATCACCCACGCGCAACCGTCCGTCAGGACACCCGACGCAGAAGGGCCAGATACATCGCATCCGTCCCATGCAGATGAGGCCACAGCTGGACGTCCGGCCCCTCACCAACCGCCGGGACGCCGCACATCAAAGGCCGAGCATCGATCCACTCCGCGTCCACCCCCTGCCGCTTGAGGACGTCCTCCACGACGGCGCGCGTCTCCGCGGGGTGCGGCGAGCAGGTCGCGTAACCGACGACGCCGCCGACGCGCACCGCCCGCAGCGCCTCCCGCAGCAGGTCGCGCTGGAGCGGCGCGAAGCCGGCGAGGTCCTCGGGGCGGCGGCGCCAGCGCGCCTCGGGGCGCCGCCGCAGGGCGCCGAGCCCGGTGCAGGGCACGTCGACGAGGACCCGGTCGAAGGTGCCCTCCCGCCACGGCGGGCGGGTGCCGTCGGCGGCGATGACCTGGTAAGGGCCGGGGTTGCCGGCGAGCGCCCGCTCGACGAGCCGCGCGCGGTGCGGCTGCTTCTCGGAGGCCAGCAGCGCGGCGCCCCGCTGGGCCGCGAGCGCGCCGAGCATGGCGGCCTTGCCTCCCGGGCCCGCGCAGCCGTCCAGCCAGCGGCCGTCCGGGCCGTCCAGCGGAGCGTTCGCGAGGGCGAGGGCGACCAGCTGGCTGCCCTCGTCCTGGACGCCCGCCCGGCCCTCGCGCACGGCGTCCAGCGCGCCGGGCTCGCCGCCCTCGGCGAGCCGCACCGCGTAGGGCGACCACCGGCCGGGCAGCGCCGACTCCTCGCCGGCCGCCGCCAGCAGCTCCTCGGGGGTGGCCCGGCCCGGCCGGGCGACGAGGGTGACCTCGGGCCGTTCGTTGTCGGCGTCGAGGAGGTCCTCGATGCCCGCGCGGCCGCCACCGAGCGCGTCCCACAGCGCGGAGACGATCCACCGCGGGTGCGAGTGCACGACGGCGAGGTGCTCCTCGGGGTCGTCCTCGTAGGGCGGGGCGACCTTCTCCAGCCAGCCGTCGAGGTCATGGGCGGTGATCCGCCGCAGGACCGCGTTGACGAACTTCGCCCGGCCGTCGCCGAGCACGACCCGCGCCAGCTCGACGCTGGCCGACACCGCCGCGTGCGCGGGGATGCGGGTGCCGAGCAACTGGTGCGCGCCCAGGCTCAGTACGTCCAGCACCGGCGGGTCGACCTCGCGCAGCGGCCGGTCGATGCACGAGGCGATGATCGCGTCGTACGTCCCTTGGCGGCGCAGCGTCCCGTAGACCAGCTCGGTGGCGAGCGCGGCGTCGCGCGCGTCGAAGCCGCCCTCCTCCTTGCCCTTCTCGCGGGCCTTGCGCAGCAGGGGCGGGAGCACGAGGTTCGCGTACGCGTCCCGCTCGTCCACGGCCCGCAGCGCCTCGAAGGCGAGGATCCGGACCGGGTCCTTCTTGGGCCGGCGGTGCGGTCTTGCGGGGCGGCGAGGGGCCTGATCGTTCACGAAAGGTGCTCCGGGGCGTAAGTGGTGAAGGGTCCAGCGTACGCGGTGCCGTGTTCCGCAAGGGGCGCGGAGCTGCGACATCGTGCAGCCGCCGAGCCGCGCTACGGGCCGCGGCAGCGGCTAGCCGAGCCGCTCGCCCGCCACGATGCGAACCCCACGAGCCCAGTCGGCGGCGGCCATGGGCTTCTTGCCCTGCGGCTGCACCCAGCGCAGCTCCACCGCGTGCGAACCCGTCCCGACGTGCACCGAGTTCTTCGCGGCCGCGATCTCGCCGGGCGCGAGGCCGGCGCGGTCGGGCGTGGGCGAGACCGCCATCACCTTCAGCCGCTCGCCACGGAAGACCGTCCACGCGCCCGGCGCCGGCGCGCATCCCCGTACGACGCGGTCGACGCGCAGCGCGGGCGCGGACCAGTCCAGCCGGGCGTCCTCGACCTGGATCTTCGGGGCGAGGGAGACGCCCTCGGCGGGCTGCGGCACGGCCTTGAGGGTGCCGTCCTCGATGCCGTCCATGGTGGCGGTGAGCAGCCCGGCGCCCGCGAAGGCGAGCCGGGTCAGCAGGTCGCCGCTGGTGTCGGTGGGCCGGACCTCCTCGGTGAGCACTCCGAAGACGGGCCCGGAGTCCAGGCCCTCCTCGATCAGGAAGGTCGAGGCCCCGGTGACCTCGTCGCCCGCCAGGACCGAGTGCTGGACGGGAGCGGCACCGCGCCACGCGGGCAGCAGCGAGAAGTGGAGGTTGACCCAGCCGTGGGCGGGGATCTCCAGGGCGGCCTTGGGCAGCAGGGCGCCGTAGGCGACGACCGGGCAGCAGTCGGGGGCGATCTCCCGCAGCCGGGCGAGGAATTCCGGCTCGCGCGGCCTGGCGGGCTTGAGCACCTCGATGCCCGCCTCCTCCGCGCGCTGGGCGACGGGGCTGGCGACCAGCCGGCGGCCGCGCCCGGCGGGGGCGTCGGGACGGGTGACGACGGCGACGACCTCGTGACGGTCGGAGGCGATCAGGGCGTCGAGGGCGGGGACGGCGACCTCGGGGGTACCGGCGAAGACGAGCCTCATGGGTGGCGAACTACCTCTCCTCGAGCGCCGAACGGAACAGCCCACCAGTCTAGAGGCCCCGGGATCAGGGGGCGTACGGGCCGCCCCGCGCCCCATTCCGGAGGATGTGCGCCCCCATACCGTGACCCGGCGGGCCGTGGCGCGTTGTGGTCAAGAGAGATTGACCGGGACGGGCCGCTGCCGCGGCCCGCTTGACGTTGGTGTCAACTCTCGCCCTTTTTAGTCCTTTTACCCCGCCGGTCCGAGAGGCTTCTTCATGGCCGACCACGCAACCCACGACGCCCAGGCACGGGCCAGCCTGCATCTTCTGGTCCGGGACATCGAGCGGGTCCGCAGGCAGGTGGACGCGCTGCGCACCCTCACCGCCCAGCTGGGCAATGTCTACCGCCCCCGGCGCACCGGCCCCTCCGCCGGTTTCGTCGTCTACGGGCGGGCACCCGCACCGACCGTCCGGCTGGCCCAGGAGCTGCGGGACAGCGTCGAGACGCTGGTGACGGCGGCGGTGGACTTCGACCGCTCGCTGGGCTTCTCGTGGGACGCGGTGGGTTCGGCGCTCGGCGTCACCAAGCAGGCGGTGCACCGGCGTTACGGAGCGCGCCGCTCCAGCGGGCAGGCCGCCACCGAGGGCACTGAGGCCGTCCGTACGGCCGAGCCGTCCGCCGTGCCGGTCGTGCCCGCCGCCCGCACCATGCCGGGCCAGCCCTCCGTCGCACGCGACGAGCCGCGGCCCCCGGCCTTCCCGGGCCCGCGCAACGGCTGAGCCCCTGCGGGCGGCTCGCACGGCGCCGGGTCCGGCACAGCCGGTCGCGCCGGGGACGGCGCACGCCGGACGGCCCGTGCCGGGCACTTCGCTCCCGCCGGAACGGCGAGCGACCCACGACGAGGCCGCCGCCGGCAGCCCGCGGACCCGCCACCCCGGAGCGGCCGACCGCCGCAGGCCGGCCCGTCAGCCGATGTCCGGGGGATCGATCCGCAGCCGCACCGGTTCGCCGTCGCGGCGCGCCAGCCGGGCCGCCTGCGCCGTCTTCAGGGCGGCCGCCAGCGCCGCCCCCCGCCCGGGGCGCACCCGGAGCAGGGCCCTCTCCCACCGCTCCCCCGGCGGCGGATCACCGGGGCGCCGCGGGCGGCCCGGGGCCGTCACCGGCAGCGGCACCGGCCCGAGCACCTCCGCGTCCTCGGGGAGCTCCGCCGCGGCGAGCAGGTCGGCGACGTCCTCCGGCGGGCCGGAGACCGATGCCATGCGGGACACCGGGGGGAAGCCGAGCTCGGCACGGTCGGCGAGCTCCCGCATCGCATGCCCGGCGGGATCCCAGCGCACGAGCGCCTGCACGGGCCGCAGCGTGGGCTCCGCGACCACGACGACGACCCCGCCGTCCTCCTGCCCGCGGACGAGCGACGCCGCGGACAGCCAGCGCCGCAGGGCCTCCTCCCCCGCCCGGAGGTCGGGGAAGCCGAGCAGGGCCCAGCCGTCGAGCAGCAGGGCCGCGGCATAGCCGCCTTCGGCGACGGGCTCCGCGCCGGGCGTGGAGACGACGATCGCGGGGCGGTCGGGCACCGTGTCGAGGACGTGGTCCCGTCCGGAGGTCCGTACGGGCACGGACGGGAAGGCCCGGCCGAGCTCCTCGGCGGTGCGTCCCGCGCCCACGACCCGGGCCCGCAGCCGGGATCCGCCGCACTCCGCGCAGTGCCAGCCCGGGGGCGCGCCCTTCCCGCACCAGCCGCACCGCAGCGCGCCGTCGGCGTCGGCCGCCTCCAGGGGACCGGCGCAGTGCCCGCACCGGGCGGGCTCGCGGCACCGCTCGCAGCCCAGCCGGGGCACATAGCCGCGGCGCGGCACCTGGACGAGGACCGGCCCGTGCTTGAGCCCCTCGCGGGCGGCCTGCCAGGCGTGGCTGGGCAGCCGGGCGGCGCGGGCGGCCGCGTCGCGGGCCTCGTCGGTGTCGCCGACGGTCCGCACTGCCGGTGCGACGGCCCGCACGGTCTCGCGGGCGGCGGCGAGCGGCAGGGCCCATCCCGTGTTCACCAGCTGGGCGGCCTCCACCGTGCAGCCGAAGCCACCGAGCAGAAACGCGGCCTTCTCGTGCACCGCGCGCTGCACGAGCACCTCACGGGAGTGCGGGTGCGGCGCGTTCTGCGCGCTGTGGCTGCCGTCGCCGTCGTCCCAGACGGCGACGAGCCCGAGGTCCCGCACGGGCGCGAACATCGCCGCCCGTGTGCCGACCACGGCCCGCACCGAGCCCCGGCTGACCGCGAGCCAGCGGCGGTACCGCTCCTCGGGCCCGAGCTCGGCCGTCAGCAGCACGTGCAGGCCCTCCCCCAGGATCTCCCCCAGGGCGGCGTCGACGCGCGCCGCGTCCCGCCCGTCCGGCACGACTATCAGCGCGCCGCGCCCGGACGACAGTGCCGCCGCCGCGGCCCGCGCGAGCTCCTGCGGCCAGTGCGGGCCGGGCAGCGCCGTCCACACGGCCCGCGGGGCGTCCCCCCTGGCCACGGCGTCGAGGAAGGCGGGCCCGGCGGGATACCGCGCCCAGCTCCCGGGCTCCGGCACTCCCGGCGGGGGCAGCGGCGCGGGCGAGGGCTCCGCCTCGATACGGGCGTGCCGGGGCGGCACGGCCAGCTGCAGCACGTCGGCGAGCGAACCGGCATAACGGTCGGCGACCGCCCGGCAGAGCTCGTAGAGCGCGGGGCTGAGCACCGGCTCCGGCGAGAGCACCTGGGCGATCGCGGCGAGCGGCCCCTGATAGTCGGACTCGGCGACCCGCTCCACGATGTACCCGTCGAGCAGCCCGCCGCCTTCCCGGCGCCCGCCGCGCACATTGCGCGTTCCCGCTCCGAAGCGCACGCGCACCCGCACCCCCGGTTGGGCATCGGCGTCGAGCTCCTCGGGCACGGCGTAGTCCCACAGCCGGTCCAGGTGGACGGGCCCCTTGTCGACGAGCACCCGCGCGACGGGCAGCGCCCCGGCCAGCGGCGCACCGCGCCACGTGCGCGGCTTGGCCTTGGGCGCCTTGGCCTTCGCCTCGCGCACACTCTCCCGAATCAGCGCGAGCTGCTCCCCCTGCTCCGGGGCACCACCCTGAGACCGCCCGTTCTCCCTGCTCACAGCCACAGTCCTACCAGACCCCACTGACAACGCCGGGCGGACTGGAGAACCAGCCCGCCCGGCGTCGAGGACAGCGGTGACCGGGGCACCGGCCCCGGAGGTGCTTACAGGCCCGCGGCCTTCTTCAGGGCGTCCACGCGGTCCGTGCGCTCCCAGGTGAAGTCGGGGAGCTCGCGGCCGAAGTGGCCGTAGGCGGCGGTCTGCGCGTAGATCGGGCGCAGCAGGTCCAGGTCGCGGATGATCGCGGCCGGGCGGAGGTCGAAGACCTCGCCGATCGCCGTCTCGATCTTCTCGACGTCGACGGTGGCGGTGCCGAAGGTCTCGACGAACAGGCCCACCGGCTCGGCCTTGCCGATCGCGTACGCGACCTGCACCTCGCAGCGGGTGGCCAGACCGGCGGCGACGACGTTCTTGGCGACCCAGCGCATCGCGTACGCCGCGGAGCGGTCGACCTTGGACGGGTCCTTGCCGGAGAAGGCACCGCCGCCGTGGCGGGCCATGCCGCCGTAGGTGTCGATGATGATCTTGCGGCCGGTGAGGCCGGCGTCGCCCATGGGGCCGCCGATCTCGAAGCGGCCGGTGGGGTTCACCAGGAGGCGGTAGCCCTCGGTGTCCAGCTTGATGCCGTCCTCGACGAGCTCCTTGAGGACGTGCTCGACGACGAACTCGCGGATGTCGGGAGCCAGCAGCGAGTCCAGGTCGATGTCGGACGCGTGCTGGGAGGAGACGACCACGGTGTCCAGGCGCACGGCCTTGTTGCCGTCGTACTCGATGGTGACCTGGGTCTTGCCGTCGGGGCGCAGGTAGGGGATGGTCCCGTTCTTGCGGACCTCCGACAGGCGGCGCGACAGGCGGTGCGCGAGGTTGATCGGCAGCGGCATGAGCTCGGGCGTCTCGTCGCACGCGTAGCCGAACATCAGGCCCTGGTCGCCGGCGCCCTGCTTGTCGAGCTCGTCCTCGTCGCCCTCGACGCGGCTCTCGTACGCCGTGTCGACACCCTGCGCGATGTCCGGGGACTGGGCACCGATGGACACCGACACGCCACAGGAGGCGCCGTCGAAGCCCTTCTTGGAGGAGTCGTAGCCGATCTCGAGGATCTTGTTGCGGACGAGCGTGGCGATGGGGGCGTAAGCCTTCGTCGTCACCTCGCCGGCGACGTGCACCAGGCCGGTGGTGATCAAGGTCTCGACGGCGACACGCGAGGTCGGGTCCTCTTTGAGGAGAGCGTCGAGAATGGTGTCGCTGATCTGGTCAGCGATCTTGTCGGGGTGACCCTCGGTCACTGATTCCGAGGTGAACAGGCGGCGGGACACATCGCTCCCTGGGGTTGCAGCGGCTGCTGGCTGATCATTGACGGACCCGGCCGAGAGCTGCGCTCGACGCGGATCCAGAGGCCAGTTTATCCGGCGAACCCGCCGTTGGGACATCCCGTCGCACATCCACGACGCTGTGACCTGTGATCCCCGCCTCAGCGGGGACCCCGGCGGCATCAGGAAAGGCGCTCGGCCACCAGATCCCAGACGGTCTCGGCGAGGGCCTCCTTCGGCCCGTACGGGACGGGGGTCTCGGAGCCGTCGGGGGCGAGGACGACGGCCTCGCTCGCCTCCGCGCCGAAGGTCTTGGCCTCCCCCACTTCATTGACGACCAGCAGGTCACAGCC
Source organism: Streptomyces sp. NPDC001407 (assembly GCF_042895325.1). Lineage (NCBI taxonomy): Bacteria > Bacillati > Actinomycetota > Actinomycetes > Kitasatosporales > Streptomycetaceae > Streptomyces > Streptomyces sp. NPDC001407. The sequence goes on along the minus strand of NZ_JBIAWF010000009.1, from coordinate 119,915 downwards.
CTTGCGGGCCAGCTTGGCGCGGCCGTTGGCGAGCACGTCGTCGGTCTCGGCGGCGAAGCCCACGACGACCTGTCCGGGGCGGCCGCGCTCCGCCGAGATCTCGGCGAGCACGTCGGGGTTGCGCACCAGCTCGACGGGCTCGGGCTCCTGCCCGTCCCGCTTCTTGATTTTGCCCTCGGCGTAGCGGGCGGGACGGAAATCGGCGACCGCGGCCGCCATGACCACGGCGTCGGCGTCGGCCGCGGCCTTGAGGACGGCCTCGCGCAGCTGTATCGCGGTGCCGACCTGGACGACGTCGGCCCCGGCGGGGTCCGGCAGCCCGGTGTTGGCGGCGACGAGGGTGACGCGGGCGCCCCGGGCCACGGCGGTACGGGCCAGGGCGTAGCCCTGCTTGCCGGAGGAGCGGTTGCCGAGGAAGCGGACGGGGTCCAGGGGCTCGCGGGTGCCGCCCGCGCTGATGACCACGTGGCGGCCGGCGAGGTCGGCGGCCTGGGATCCGGCGCCGCGGGCCAGCACCCGGCGGCAGACCTCGAAGATCGCCTCGGGGTCGGGGAGGCGGCCCTTGCCGGTGTCGACGCCGGTGAGGCGGCCGACGGCGGGCTCGATGACGATCGCGCCGCGGCGGCGCAGGGTCGCCACGTTCTCCTGGGTGGCCGGGTTCTCCCACATCTCGGTGTGCATGGCGGGCGCGAAGACGACGGGGCAGCGCGCGGTGAGCAGCGTGTTGGTCAGCAGGTCGTCGGCGAGGCCGTGGGCGGCCTTGGCCAGCATGTCGGCGGTGGCGGGCGCGACCACGACGAGCTGCGCCTCCTGGCCGATGCGCACGTGCGGCACCTCGTGCACCGAGTCCCACACCTGGGTGGCGGCGGGGTGGCCGGAGAGCGCGGACCAGGTGGCCTCGCCGACGAAGTGCAGGGAGGCGGCCGTCGGCACGACGCGTACGTCGTGTCCCGACTCGGTGAGGCGGCGCAGCAGCTCGCACGCCTTGTAGGCGGCGATGCCGCCGCTGACCCCCAGGACGACCTTGGGCTTGTCCATCGCTTCGCTTCTCCCCGCGCTCCGGCGCACTTCCGTGGCTTCTACCTACCCCATGACACACCAAGGGCCCGGCAGCTGCTCTGCCGGGCCCTGGATGACGTCGAATGTGCCGCTCTACTGGGCCGGGGCCTCGATGGCCTCGGAGGTCAGCAGACCGGCGTTGATCTCGCGGAGCGCGATGGAGAGCGGCTTCTCGTGGACGTGGGTGTCCACCAGCGGGCCGACGTACTCCAGCAGACCCTCGCCGAGCTGCGAGTAGTACGCGTTGATCTGGCGAGCGCGCTTGGCGGCGTAGATCACCAGGCTGTACTTCGAGTCGGTTGCCTCGAGCAGCTCATCAATCGGCGGGTTGATGATGCCCTCGGGCGCGGTGATGGAAGAGGACACTGTCTGCCTTCCGATGGGGGTGGAGATCAAGAACTCTGGGGTCTGGGGATACCCCCAGTTCAACGGAGCAAGGCTAGCAGCTCGCGCGCCACGTCCTCGACGGAGGTGTTGACGAGCGTCACATCGAACTCCGCCTCGGCGGCGAGCTCGACCTTGGCCGCGGCCAGGCGGCGCTCGATGACCTCGGGCGACTCCGTGCCCCGGCCGGTGAGCCGGCGGACCAGCTCGTCCCAGCTCGGCGGCGCGAGGAAGACCAGCCGGGCGTCCGCCATGCTCTCGCGGACCTGCCGCGCGCCCTGGAGGTCGATCTCCAGCAGCACGGGCTGCCCCGCGGCCAGCCGGTCGAGGACCGGCTGACGCGGGGTGCCGTAGCGGTTGCCTGCGAACTCGGCCCACTCCAGCAGCTCCCCGTTGGCGACGAGCTTGTCGAAGTGCTCGTCGTCGACGAAGAAATACTGGACGCCGTCCTGCTCGCCTGGGCGCGGCTTGCGGGTGGTGGCGGAGACCGAGAGCCACACCTCGGGGTGTGCCTTGCGCATGTGGGCGACGACCGTGCTCTTACCGACCCCGGAGGGGCCGGAGAGCACGGTCAGCCGCGGTTGTCTGGCCGGGGATACGGGGGACGTCCCCCGGGAGACTGCAGTACTCATGCAGTGATTATCCCGGTTCCCAGGAGTGCCTGGGAACGTCAGGCGGCCTTGCCGCCGAACTCACGCTCCAGGGACGCGATCTGGTTGGAGCCGAGACCGCGCACCCGGCGGCTCTCGGAGATCCCGAGCCGCTCCATGATCTGCTTGGCGCGGACCTTGCCCACACCGGGAAGGCTTTCCAGGAGTGCGCTCACCTTCATCTTGCCGATGACCTCGTTCTCCTGGCCCTGCTTGATCACATCGTGCAGCGAGGCGCCGGAGTGCTTGAGCCGATTCTTGACCTCGGCGCGCTCCCGGCGAGCCGCGGCGGCCTTTTCGAGCGCGGCTGCGCGCTGTTCAGGGGTAAGGGGCGGAAGAGCCACGCCTACGTCACCTCGGATATCGAACTGTCGGATAACGGACCGGTGTGGAACCTAGTCGGCCCACACCTGGGGAGCAACGAGCAACGCGCTTGCGCGTTCGCTCTCGTCGGAGACTAGCGGCCGATCCCGCTCCAGTCAGCGAGAACAGACGAAAAGTCCTGGTCAGACTCGCTCGACCAGGACTTTTCCGGACATACTGGCCGACAATTCTTGGCCGGGATCGGCGCTAGACCGCCGCCGGACCATCCGATTCCACCGCGGCCCGCACCTCGTCGGCGAAGCGCAGGGCGCTCTCGCGCAGCGCGGCGACGTCCGGACCGTGGCGCAGCACACCCCGGCTGACGTTCGGGACGACGTCGCGGACGGCCGCGCCGAAGACCTTCGGCAGGTCGGCGGCGGTCGCGCCCTGCGCGCCGATGCCGGGGGCGAGCAGCGGGCCGCCGATCGCCAGATCGGCCCCCGCGGCGGCGAGCGAGCCGCTCAGCGTCGCGCCGACCACCGCGCCGTACGAGCCCATGGGCGCGGCGCCCGCGTTCTCGGCCCGGAGGTGGTCCAGCATCGTCGCCGCGACGCTCGCGCCCCCGGCCCGCACCGCGTGCTGCACCTCGGCGCCCTCGGGGTTCGAGGTGAGCGCGAGGACGAAGACGCCGGTGCCGCTCTCGCGCGCCAGGTCCAGGGCCGGGCGCAGCGAGCCGTAGCCGAGGTAGGGGCTGACGGTGACGGCGTCCGAGAAGAGCGGCGAGGCCGGGTCGAGGTAGGTGGCGGCGTACGCGGCCATGGTGGAGCCGATGTCGCCCCGCTTGGCGTCCATGAGGACCAGCGCGCCGGCCTCCCGGGCCTCGGCGACGGCCCGCTCCAGGACGGCGATGCCGCGCGAGCCGAAGCGCTCGAAGAAGGCGGACTGCGGCTTGAGCACGGCCACGCGGTCGGCCAGCGCCTCCACGACCGTGTGCGTGAAGCGCTCCAGGCCGGCGATGTCGTCGGTCAGGCCCCAGTCCGCGAGGAGCGAGGCGTGCGGGTCGATGCCGACGCAGAGCGGGCCGCGCTCATCCATGGCCCTGCGCAGCCGGGCGCCGAAGGGTTCGAGGGTCATGCGGCTGCCTTCTTCCGGGTCTCGGCGCCGACGGCCTCGGCGAGGGTGGCGTACGGGCTGGCGGCGAGGCGCTCGGCCAGGCCCCGGTGGATGTTCCGGCACCAGAACGGGCCCTCGTAGATGAAGGCGCTGTAGCCCTGGACCAGGGTCGCGCCCGCCAGGATGCGCTCCCAGGCGTCGTCGGCGGTCTCGATGCCCCCGACCCCCACCAGCGTGATCCGGTCGCCCACACGGGCGTACAGGCGGCTCAGGACCTCCAGCGAGCGGGCCTTGAGGGGGGCGCCGGACAGGCCGCCGGCGCCGATGGCCTCGACGGTGCGCTGCGGGGTAGCGAGGCCCAGGCCCTCGCGGGCGATGGTGGTGTTGGTGGCGATGATGCCGTCCAGGCCGAGCTCGACGGCGAGGTCGGCGACGGCGTCGACGTCCTCGTCGGCGAGATCGGGGGCGATCTTCACCAGCAGCGGCACCCGGCGGGTGGTGACGGTGCGGTCGGCGGCCTCGCGGACGGCGGCCAGCAGCGGGCGCAGCGCCTCGGTGGCCTGGAGGTTGCGCAGGCCCGGCGTGTTCGGCGAGGAGACGTTGACCACGAGGTAGTCGGCGTGGGCGGCGAGGCGCTCGGTGGAGGTGACGTAGTCGGCGACGGCCTCCTCCTCGGGGACGACCTTGGTCTTGCCGATGTTGACGCCGACGGTGGTCCGGAAGACCTCGTGCCGGGCCGCGAGGCGCTCCGCGACGGCCGCCGAGCCGTCGTTGTTGAAGCCCATGCGGTTGATCAGCGCGCGGTCCGCGACGAGGCGGAAGAGGCGCTTCTTGGGGTTGCCGGGCTGGGGCTGCGCGGTGACGGTGCCGATCTCGACGTGGTCGAAGCCGAGCATCGCCATGCCGTCGATCGCGGCGGCGTTCTTGTCGAAGCCCGCGGCGAGCCCGAAGGGGCCGTGCATCCGCAGGCCCAGGGCCTCGGTGCGCAGCGCCTTGTGGCGGGGGGCGAGGACGGCCGCGACGAAGGTCCGCAGGACCGGCACGCGGGCGGCGGCGCGGATCCAGGCGAAGGCCAGGTGGTGGGCCTTCTCCGGGTCCATGCGCTTGAAGAGCAGGTCGAAGAGGAGACGGTACATTTCAAGCCTTCTTGGGCGAGGTGGGGGCGGGGGGCTCGCGAAGAGGGGGACACCTTCCGGTGTCCCCCTCTCGTGGCCTACGCCTCGCGGGCGGCGGTCAGCGCCGTGGCGTGTTCCTGGAGGGACCGCACCCCGACGTCGCCGCGGGTGAGCGCCTCGATGCCCTGGACGGCGGCCGCGAGGGCCTGGACCGTGGTCAGGCAGGGCACGGCGCGGGCGACCGCGGCCGTACGGATCTCGTAGCCGTCGAGCCGGCCGCCGGTGCCGTACGGGGTGTTGACGATCAGGTCGACCTGGCCGTCGTGGATGAGCTGGACGATGGTCTTCTCCCCGCCTGGACCCTCGCCCTCGCTCTGCTTGCGCACCACGGTGGCGTTGATGCCGTTGCGCCTGAGGACCTCGGCGGTGCCGGAGGTGGCGAGCAGCTCGAAGCCGTGGGCGACCAGCTCGCGCGCCGGGAAGATCATCGAGCGCTTGTCGCGGTTGGCGACGGAGACGAACGCGCGGCCCTTGGTGGGCAGCGCGCCGTACACGCCGGCCTGCGACTTGGCGTATGCCGTGCCGAAGACCGAGTCGATGCCCATGACCTCACCGGTGGAGCGCATCTCCGGGCCGAGGACGGTGTCCACGCCGCGGCCGGAGGCGTCGCGGAAGCGGCTCCACGGCATCACGGCCTCCTTGACGGAGATCGGCGCGTCCAGCGGCAGGGTGCCGCCGTCGCCCTCCTTGGGCAGCATGCCCTCGGCGCGCAGCTGGGCGACGGTGGCGCCCAGCGAGATGCGGGCGGCGGCCTTGGCCAGCGGCACGGCGGTCGCCTTGGAGGTGAAGGGGACCGTGCGGGAGGCGCGCGGGTTGGCCTCCAGGACGTAGAGGATGTCCCCGGCCATGGCGAACTGGATGTTGATCAGGCCGCGGACGCCGACGCCCTTGGCGATGGCCTCGGTGGAGGCCCGCAGCCGCTTGATGTCGAAGCCGCCGAGGGTGATCGGGGGCAGCGCGCAGGCGGAGTCGCCGGAGTGGATGCCGGCCTCCTCGATGTGCTCCATGACGCCGCCGAGGTAGAGCTCGTGGCCGTCGTAGAGCGCGTCGACGTCGATCTCGATGGCATCGTCGAGGAAGCGGTCGATGAGCACCGGATGCTCGGAGATCAGGCCGGCGTGCCGGGTGAGGTACTCCCCCAGCGACGGCTCGTCGTAGACGATCTCCATGCCGCGGCCGCCGAGCACGTAGGACGGGCGGACCATGACGGGGTAGCCGATCTCGGCGGCGATGCCCTTGGCCTCCTCGAAGGAGAAGGCGGTGCCGTACTTCGGCGCGGGCAGCCCGGCCTCGGTCAGCACGCGGCCGAAGGCGCCGCGCTCCTCGGCGAGGTCGATGGCCTCGGGCGAGGTGCCGACGATCGGCACGCCGTTGTCCTTGAGCGCCTGGGCCAGGCCGAGCGGGGTCTGGCCGCCGAGCTGGACGACGACGCCCGCGACGGGACCGGCGAGGGTCTCGGCGTGGACGATCTCCAGGACGTCCTCCAGGGTGAGCGGCTCGAAGTAGAGCCGGTCGGAGGTGTCGTAGTCGGTGGAGACGGTCTCGGGGTTGCAGTTGACCATCACGGTCTCGTAGCCCGCCTCGCTGAGCGCGAAGGAGGCGTGGACGCAGGAGTAGTCGAACTCGATGCCCTGGCCGATGCGGTTGGGGCCCGAGCCGAGGATGATCACGGCGGGCTTCTCGCGCGGCGCGACCTCGCTCTCCTCGTCGTAGGAGGAGTAGAAGTACGGCGTCTTCGCGGCGAACTCGGCGGCGCAGGTGTCGACCGTCTTGTAGACCGGGCGGACGCCCAGCGCGTGCCGGACCTCGCGGACGACGTCCTCGCGCAGGCCCCGGATCGCGGCGATCTGGGCGTCGGAGAAGCCGTGCCGCTTGGCCTCGGAGAGCAGCTCGGGCTCCAGCTCGCCGACGGCGGCGAGCTCGTCGGCGATCTCCTTGATCAGGAAGAGCTGGTCGACGAACCACGGGTCGATCTTCGTGGCATCGAAGACCTCCTCCGGGGTGGCGCCGGCGCGGATCGCGGCCATGACGGTGTTGATCCGGCCGTCGGTGGGGACGACCGCCTTCGCCAGCAGCTCCGCCTTGTCACCGGGCGCGGAGACGAAGTCGAACTGCGAGCCCTTCTTCTCCAGGGAGCGCAGGGCCTTCTGGAGCGCCTCGGTGAAGTTGCGGCCGATCGCCATGGCCTCGCCCACCGACTTCATGGTGGTGGTGAGGGTGGCGTCGGCGGCCGGGAACTTCTCGAAGGCGAAGCGCGGGGCCTTGACCACGACGTAGTCGAGCGTGGGCTCGAAGGACGCCGGGGTCTTCTCCGTGATGTCGTTCGGGATCTCGTCCAGGGTGTAGCCCACGGCGAGCCGGGCGGCGATCTTCGCGATCGGGAAGCCGGTGGCCTTGGAGGCGAGCGCCGAGGAGCGGGAGACGCGGGGGTTCATCTCGATGACGATGATCCGGCCGTCGTCGGGGTTGACCGCGAACTGGATGTTGCAGCCGCCGGTGTCGACGCCGACCTCGCGGATGATCGCGATGCCGATGTCGCGCAGCCGCTGGTACTCGCGGTCGGTGAGCGTCATCGCCGGGGCGACGGTGATCGAGTCACCGGTGTGCACGCCCATGGGGTCGAAGTTCTCGATGGAGCAGACGACCACGACGTTGTCGTTCTTGTCGCGCATCAGCTCCAGCTCGTACTCCTTCCAGCCGAGGATGGACTCCTCCAGGAGCACCTCGGTGGTCGGGGAGAGCGTGAGGCCCTGGCCGGCGATGCGGCGCAGCTCGTCCTCGTCGTGGGCGAAGCCGGAGCCGGCGCCGCCCATGGTGAAGGAGGGGCGGACGACGACGGGGTAGCCGCCGAGCGTCTCGACGCCCGCGATGACCTCGTCCATGGTGTGGCAGATGACCGAGCGGGCGGACTCGCCGTGGCCGATCTTCGCGCGGACGGCCTCGACGACGCCCTTGAAGAGGTCGCGGTCCTCGCCCTTGTGGATCGCCTCGACGTTGGCGCCGATGAGCTCGACGTCGTACTTCGCCAGCACGCCGTTCTCGTGCATGGAGATCGCGGTGTTGAGCGCGGTCTGGCCGCCGAGGGTGGGCAGGAGGGCGTCGGGGCGCTCCTTGGCGATGATCTTCTCGACGAACTCCGGGGTGATCGGCTCGACGTAGGTGGCGTCGGCGATCTCCGGGTCGGTCATGATCGTGGCCGGGTTGGAGTTGACCAGGATGACCCGCAGGCCCTCGGCCTTCAGGACCCGGCACGCCTGGGTGCCGGAGTAGTCGAACTCGGCGGCCTGGCCGATGACGATCGGGCCGGAGCCGATGACCAGGACGGACTGGATATCGGTGCGCTTAGGCACGCTGGCCCTCCATGAGCTGGACGAAGCGGTCGAACAGGTACGCGGCGTCGTGCGGGCCTGCTGCTGCCTCGGGGTGGTACTGGACGCTGAACGCCGGCTGGTCGAGCAGCTGGAGGCCCTCCACCACGTTGTCGTTCAGACAGACGTGGGAGACCTCGACCCGGCCGTACGGCGTGTCGGTCGCCGCGTCGAGCGGGGCGTCGACGGCGAAGCCGTGGTTGTGCGCGGTGACCTCGACCTTGCCGGTCGTGCGGTCCTGCACGGGCTGGTTGATGCCCCGGTGGCCGTACTTCAGCTTGTAGGTGCCGAAGCCGAGCGCGCGGCCGAGGATCTGGTTGCCGAAGCAGATGCCGAAGAGCGGGGTCTTGCGCTCCAGCACGGCCTGCATCACGGCGACGGGGCCGTCGGCGGTGGCCGGGTCGCCCGGGCCGTTGGAGAAGAACACGCCGTCCGGGTCGACCGCGTACACGTCCTCGACCGTGGCGGTCGCGGGCAGCACGTGCACCTCGATGCCGCGCTCGGCCATCCGGTGCGGGGTCATGCCCTTGATACCGAGGTCGACGGCGGCGACGGTGAACTTCTTCTCGCCGATCGCGGGGACGACGTACGCCTCCTTGGTGGCGACCTCGGCGGAGAGGTCGGCGCCCTGCATCTCGGGGGCCTGGCGCACCTCGGCGAGCATCGTGCCCGCGTCGGGCAGGCTGTTGCCGGAGAAGATGCCGACCCGCATCGCGCCGCGCTCGCGCAGGTGGCGGGTGAGGGCGCGGGTGTCGATGCCGCTGATGCCGACGACACCCTGGTGGGCCAGCTCCTCGTCGAGGGAGCGGCGGGAGCGCCAGTTGGAGGGGATCCGGGCGGGGTCGCGGACGACATAGCCGGCGACCCAGATCCGCTGCGACTCGGGGTCCTCGTCGTTGACGCCGGTGTTGCCGACGTGCGGGGCGGTCATGACGACCACCTGGCGGTGGTACGACGGGTCGGTCAGGGTCTCCTGGTAACCGGTCATGCCGGTGGAGAACACCGCCTCGCCGAAGGTCACCCCCACGGCCCCGTAGGCGCGGCCGCGGAAGGTCCGGCCGTCCTCCAGGACGAGTACGGCGGGGACCTTGGAGGTCCCCCTGGTGGAGGTCGTCATCGTGCGCCTTCCATGTCGTGGTTCCGGTGGTGCAGCTGGGTGAGTGCCTCGACCCAGGCGGGGTGCTCGGCGGCCCGGTCGGAGCGGAAGCCGGAGTCGATCTCCCGGTCGCCGTGCTCCCAGGTGATCACCAGCAGGCCGCCCTCGGTGAGGACCTTGCCGGCGATGCCCTTGTCGAGCCGGGCGCCGCGCACCCGGTCCGCGGGGATGAAGAAGTCCTGGGCCCCGGGCCGTGCGACGCCGACGCCCTGGTCCGTCAGGGTGAGCTCGGCGCGGCTGCGGGTGCCGAGGCCGCGCGCGACGATCCGGTCGAGCCACTGCCCGGCGGTGGTGGAGCCGTGGTAGCGGCCCGCCATGGTCAGCCGGGGCTCGGCGGTTGTGGCCGGGGCGGCGGGCAGCTCGGGCAGGTCGCCCTGGAGCGTGCCGCGCCACTTCCAGCCCTCGCGCATCAGCCAGTAGAGCAGCGCGATGAAGAGCAGCAGCCCGACGACCCAGCCGATCCGTGCGGCCCAGTCGGTGACGGCCTGGGACTTCTCCTCGACCGCCAGATTGATCAGTGCAGATGTCACGCGAGTTTCCCGTCCACGACCGTCGCCCGTCCCCGCAGGAAGGTGTGGGTCACGCGTCCCGGCAGCTCACGGCCCTCGTAGGGGGTGTTGCGGCTGCGGGAGGCGAAGCCCGCGGGGTCCACGGGTCCACGGTAAGCGGAATCGACCAGGGTGAGGTTGGCAGGCTCCCCCGCGGCGACCGGGCGGCCGTGGCCGGCGAGGCGGCCGATCTCCGCCGGGCGGGCGGACATCCGCTCGGCGACGCCCGCCCAGTCCAGCAGGCCGGTGTCGACCATGGTGTGCTGGACGACCGACAGGGCGGTCTCCAGGCCCACCATGCCCATGGCCGCGGCGCCCCACTCGCAGTCCTTGTCCTCGTGCGGGTGCGGGGCGTGGTCGGTGGCGACGATGTCGATCGTGCCGTCGGCCAGCGCCTCGCGCAACGCCAGCACGTCGCGCTCGGTGCGCAGCGGCGGGTTCACCTTGTAGACGGGGTTGTAGGTCCGCACGAGCTCGTCGGTGAGGAGCAGGTGGTGCGGGGTGACCTCGGCGGTGACGTCGATGCCGCGGGACTTGGCCCAGCGGACGATCTCCACCGAGCCGGCCGTGGAGAGGTGGCAGATGTGCACCCGGGAGCCGACGTGCTCGGCGAGGAGGACGTCGCGGGCGATGATCGACTCCTCGGCGACGGCGGGCCAGCCGCCGAGGCCGAGCTCGGCGGAGACGACGCCCTCGTTCATCTGGGCGCCCTCGGTCAGCCGCGGCTCCTGGGCGTGCTGGGCGACGACGCCGCCGAACGCCTTCACGTACTCCAGGGCGCGGCGCATGATCACGGCGTCGTCGACGCACTTGCCGTCGTCGGAGAAGACGCGGACGCCGGCGGCGGAGTCGTGCATCGCGCCCAGCTCGGCGAGCTGCTTGCCCTCCAGGCCGACGGTGACGGCGCCGATGGGCTGCACGTCGCAGTAGCCGGACTCCTTGCCCAGGCGCCACACCTGCTCGACGACGCCGGCGGTGTCGGCGACGGGGAAGGTGTTCGCCATGGCGAAGACGGCGGTGTAGCCGCCGCTCGCGGCGGCCCGGGTGCCGGTGAGGACGGTCTCGGAGTCCTCCCGGCCCGGCTCGCGCAGGTGGGTGTGGAGGTCGACCAGGCCGGGCAGCAGGATCTTGCCGTCGGCCTCGATGACGGTGGCGTCGCCCGCGTCGATGCCGGTGCCCACGGCGGCGATGGTCTCGCCGTCGATGAGGACGTCCTGGGGCTCGCCGCCGAGGATCTTCGCACCGCGGATCAGGGTCTTGCTCATGGTTAGTTGTTCTCCTCGGTGCGAGTGGTGGCGACGGCCGGCTCGGAGCCGCCGAGCAGGAGGTAGAGGACGGCCATGCGGATGCTGACGCCGTTGGCGACCTGCTCGACGGCGGTGCAGCGGTCGGAGTCGGCGACCTCCGCGGTGATCTCCATACCCCGGTTCATCGGGCCCGGGTGCATCACGACGGCGTGTTCCGGCATCCGGGCCATCCGGTCGCCGGTCAGGCCGTAGCGGCGGGAGTATTCACGCTCGGTGGGGAAGAAGGCGGCGTTCATGCGCTCGCGCTGGACGCGCAGCATCATGACGGCATCGGACTTCGGCAGCACCGCGTCCAGGTCGTAGGAGACCTCGCAGGGCCACTGCTCGACGCCGATCGGCACCAGGGTGGGCGGTGCGACGAGGGTGACGTGGGCGCCGAGGGTGTGCAGCAGGTGGACGTTGGAGCGGGCCACCCGGCTGTGCAGGATGTCGCCGACGATCGTGATCCGGCGGCCGCCGAGGTCCCGGCCGAGGCCGGCGTCGTGCCCGACCAGGCGGCGGCGCATGGTGAAGGCGTCCAGGAGCGCCTGCGTGGGGTGCTCGTGGGTGCCGTCACCGGCGTTGACGACGGCGCCGTCGATCCAGCCGGAGTTCGCCAGCCGGTAGGGGGCGCCGGAGGCGTGGTGGCGGATGACGACCGCGTCGGCGCCCATGGCCTCCAGGGTCAGGGCCGTGTCCTTGAGGGACTCGCCCTTGGAGACCGAGGAGCCCTTGGCGGAGAAGTTGATGACGTCGGCGGAGAGCCGCTTGGCGGCGGCCTCGAAGGAGATGCGGGTCCGCGTCGAGTCCTCGAAGAAGAGGTTGACGACGGTGCGGCCGCGCAGGGTCGGCAGCTTCTTGATCGGCCGGTCGGCGACCCGGGCCATCTCCTCGGCGGTGTCGAGGATCAGGACGGCGTCGTCGCGGGTGAGGTCGGTGGCCGAGATGAGGTGGCGCTTCATCCGGATGCTCCGTGGTCGAGGAGGGGGTGTGGGGGTGGCGAGCAGCGGGCCGCGGCCGGGCATGCCGGGGCACGGAACCGGCGGTCGCCGGGGCCGGAGGCGACCGCTACTGCTGGGCCGGGGCGGTCTCGCGCACGCCGAGGAGCACGCTGTCGCGGCCGTCCTCCTCGGTGAGCTGCACCTTGACCGTCTCCCGCAGCGACGTGGGGAGGTTCTTGCCGACGTAGTCGGCGCGGATGGGCAGTTCGCGGTGGCCGCGGTCGACGAGGACAGCGAGCTGGACGGCGCGGGGGCGGCCGATGTCGTTCAGCGCGTCGAGCGCGGCGCGGATCGTCCGGCCGGAGAAGAGCACGTCGTCGACGAGGATCACCAGGCGGCCGTCGATGCCGGGGCCGGGGATGTCGGTGCGGGCGAGCGCGCGGGCAGGGCGCAGCCGCAGGTCGTCGCGGTACATCGTGATGTCGAGGGAACCCACCGAGGTCTTGCCTCCGGTGATCTCCTCCAGCTTGGCGGCCAGCCTGCGGGCGAGGAAGACCCCGCGCGTCGGGATGCCGAGGAGCACCACGTCGTCGGCGCCCTTGGCGCGCTCGACGATCTCGTGGGCGATACGGGTCAGGACCCGGGCGATGTCCGGTGCTTCCAGCACGGGACGGGCGGCGGAACCGGTCTGGTTCGCGTCACGGTTTGCGTCCATACGAAACGGACCCCCTTCTCCGCCTCACGGGACGGACATTAAAGGACGTCGGATTTATCGTTCTCACCGTACCAGGGTCCCGGACCAGGACCGGCCACCGCCCCGCACGGGGGATGCTGTGGACCATTCGGCTTGACGAAGTCAGATTACGCTGCGTAACCTCACAGTGAGTTACCAGCCACGCGGCAGAGCCGCAGATTGATACCGCGTCCGGGGAGCTTTATGTCCAGCGAATACGCCAAACAGCTCGGGGCCAAACTCCGCGCCATCCGCACCCAGCAGGGCCTCTCCCTCCATGGCGTCGAGGAGAAGTCCCAGGGCCGCTGGAAGGCCGTGGTAGTGGGCTCGTACGAGCGCGGCGACCGTGCCGTGACCGTGCAGCGCCTGGCCGAGCTGGCCGACTTCTACGGCGTTCCGGTGCAGGAACTGCTGCCGGGCACCACGCCGGGCGGGGCCGCCGAGCCGCCGCCGAAGCTGGTCCTGGACCTTGAGCGCCTGGCCCACGTGCCGGCCGAGAAGGCGGGTCCGCTCCAGCGCTATGCCGCGACCATCCAGAGCCAGCGCGGCGATTACAACGGCAAGGTCCTGTCGATCCGCCAGGACGACCTGCGCACCCTCGCCGTGATCTACGACCAGTCGCCCTCGGTGCTCACCGAGCAGCTGATCAGCTGGGGCGTGCTCGACGCCGACGCGCGCCGCGCCGTCCAGCACGAGGACGCCTGAGCCTCGGCTCCGGTCATGTCCCCGCCCTGACGGGCCAAAAGCCGTGGGGCGGGGAGAAACCTTTGAAAAGGTTTCTCCCCGCCCCACGGCCTTTTTTACGTCTGTCAGCTCTCGTCGCGACGAAGGCTCGGCTTGAGGTCCTTGAACCGGCCGAGCAGACCGTTCACGAAGGACGGCGAGTCGTCGGTGGAGAACTCCTTGGCGAGCTGCACCGCCTCGTCGATCGCCACCGCGTCCGGGGTCTCGTCCTCCCAGATCAGCTCGTAGGCACCGAGCCGCACGATGTTCCGGTCCGCGACCGGCATCCGGTCCAGGTCCCAGTCGACCGCGTAGGTGGCGATGAGCTCGTCGATGCGGGACACGTGCTCCGCATACCCCTCGACCAGCTGCATCGTGTATTCGTTGACCGGCGGCTGCCGGTCGTCGGAGCGCGAATGCCGGACCCAGTCGGCGAGCACGTTCTGCACGGTGGTGCCGCGCTGATCGGCCTCGAAAAGGATCTGGAAGGCGCGCTTACGGGCCTTGCTGCGGGCGGCCACGGTTAGCTGTTCACCCGACCGAGGTAATCACCGGTGCGCGTGTCGACCTTGATCTTCTCACCCGTGGTGATGAAGAGCGGGACCTGGATCTCGTAGCCGGTCTCCAGCTTGGCGGGCTTGGAACCGCCGGTGGAGCGGTCGCCCTGGACACCCGGGTCGGTGTGCTCGATGGTCAGCTCGACGGCGGCCGGGAGCTCGACGTAGAGCACCTCTTCGCCGTGCTTCGCGACGACGGCCTCGAAGCCCTCGATCAGGAAGTTGGCGGCGTCGCCGACGGCCTTGCGGTCGACGTGCAGCTGGTCGTACGTGTCCATGTCCATGAACACGAAGTACTCGCCGTCCATGTACGAGAACTGCATACCGCGCTTGTCGACGGTGGCCGTCTCGACCTTGACACCGGCGTTGAAGGTCTTGTCGACCACCTTGCCGGAGAGCACGTTCTTCAGCTTCGTGCGGACGAAGGCGGGGCCCTTGCCGGGCTTGACGTGCTGGAACTCGACGACGGACCAGAGCTGGCCTCCGTCGAGCTTGAGCACCATGCCGTTCTTGAGGTCGTTCGTGGAAGCCACGGTTGCGGAATCTCCTGGACTGAAGCTGGGACCCCGAAGGCACGCGCTACAGCGCGAGCAGCTCCTTGGTCGTAATGGTGAGTAGCTCGGGTCCGCCATCCGCCTCGGGGCGGACGACGAGCGTGTCATCGATCCGGACGCCGCCCCGCCCCGGGAGGTGAACCCCCGGATCTACGGTGACCGGCACGCAAGCGTCCAGTTTACCCATTGCCGAGGGCGTCAGCCGAGGGTCCTCGTCGTTTTCGAGTCCCACGCCGTGTCCGATGCGCGGTCCGAGCCTCTCACCGTGGCCCGCGGCCTCCAGGACGACCCGTGCCGCGCGGTCCACATCGCGGTACGGAGTGCCCGGCGCGAGCTTCTCCCGGCCCGCCCGCTGAGCGGCGAACACCTGCTCGTACAGCTCGATCTGCCAGTCCGCGGGGCTGGTGCCGATGACGAAGGTCCGGGCCACCTCGCTGCGGTAGCCGCGGTAGTCGGCGCCCAGGCAGACGCAGAGGAAATCGCCCTCCTCCACCCGCCGGTCGGTGGGCACGTGCCCGGCCAGCCCCGAATTCGGGCCGGCGCCGACCGAGGTGGTGAAGGCCGGGCCCGACGCGCCGTGGTCGACCAGGCGGCGCTCCAGCTCCAGCGCCAGGTGCCGCTCGGTGCGGCCGACGAGGATCGACTCCAGGAGCTCGCCCAGCGCCTGGTCGGCGATCTCCGCGGCGATCCGCAGCGCGGAGATCTCCTCGTTGTCCTTGACCACGCGCTGCTGCTCCACGGCCGTGCCGAGGTCGTCCAGGCGCAGCCGGGGCGCGACCGAGCGCAGGGCGCGGTGCCGGGCCACGGTCAGGTGGTGCTCCTCGACGGCCAGCGAGCGGGCTCCGGCCGCGGCGGCGCGCTCGGCCCCGGCGACGGCGGGGTCGCCGTCCGGCGCGGACAGCACCTCGATCCGCAGCCCCTCGGCGGGGCGGTCGGCCGGGCTCCGCGGGGCGAGGTCGCCCGGACACAGCAGGGCGTCCTCGGCGGGCCCGACGAGCAGCGCGGCACCCGTCGGCGCCCCGCCCGCCAGATACCGGACGTTGGCGCCGCCGGACACCAGGGCGGCCTCGCTCCCGGCCGCCTCGCAGCGCTCACGCAGCCGCGCGCGGCGCGCCGCGTACACCTCGGACATGCTTCCGAGCGTACGGCGGAGTGCCGTCGCGGGCCGTTCCAGCGCGTCCGACTGGGCGCCTACGGATAGCCGGGGGGCGCGGCCAGGGCGCGGGCGACCACGTCGTCCAGCAGGCGGGCCGTGGTGGCGACGTCCTGCTGGGAGTTGTCGATGATCGGCAGGCCGGAGCCGTACCAGCCGGCCATCCGGCCGTGGATCCTGGCGACCTCCTCGTCGCCGAGGCGGCGGTTGCCGGTGCGCGCGGCGTTGCGCTCCAGGACGATCTCCAGGCCGGGCAGCAGGACCACGGGCAGCAGCCCGGGGCCCACGTGCCGCTTCCAGCCGCCGAGGCCGACGACGGGCCGGTCGGGGAAAACCGCGTCGTCCAGGACGCAGGAGATGCCGTTGGCGAGGAAGTTGCGGGCGGCGAAGCCGCAGGTGCGGCGGGCGAGGCGGTACTGCGCCTCGGAGTGGTCGTTCCACCCGGACTGCGGGTTCGCGAAACCGGAGCGCACCCACTCGCGCACGTCGTCGAGGCTGATGTGTGCCGTGGGCACGGCACGGGTGTCCGCCCAGTGCCGTGCCACGGTGGTCTTGCCCGCACCGGCCGGGCCGATGATCAGCAGGGCCACGGCGGCGTGCGCCGCGTGCGCGGCTTCGGCGTGGGGCATGGGGAAGCCTGCGGTGGCGTCCGGTCCGGGCGGGGGTGGTACGGGTGGCATCGGGGGGTGGGGTGGTGGCACCGGCGGTCCCCCTGGGTGCTGCATGCGGTTGGCACTCCGTCTCGTGCGGCGACTTGCGCGGCAGAGGCTATCCCCCGCCCGGCCGGGGCCGTGCCCCGGACCCCTGGTCCGGGCGCGGCCCGCCGGGCCGGTGGCGGCCGGTCGCGCTCCCCGGGCCCCGCGGGGACCGGGCGGAGCCCCGGTCCCCGGTGAAGACGCGTGGGTCAGCCCCGCAGTTCCTCCGCCAGGGCACGCAGCGCGAGCCGGTAGGAGCCGATGCCGAAGCCGGCGACCGTGCCGCTGGCCACCGCGGCGATCACGGACGTGTGGCGGAACTCCTCGCGCGCGTACGGGTTGGAGATGTGCACCTCGACCAGCGGCGCCGTGCGCTGGGCCGCCGCGTCCCGCATGGCGTACGAGTAGTGGGTGAAGGCACCGGGGTTGATGACGACGGGGATCCGCCCGTCGGCCGCCTCGTGCAGCCAGCGGACCAGCTCGCCCTCGTCGTTGGTCTCGCGGACCTCGACGTCGAAGCCGAGCTCGGCACCGAGCTCCGTGCAGGCTTCGACCAGCCCCTTGTAGGAGGTCGAGCCGTAGACGTCGGGCTCGCGCGAGCCCAGCCGGCCGAGGTTGGGCCCGTTGAGCACGAGCACCCGGCCGCGCTCGCCGGCGCTCACGCGGCGATCTCCGCGTGGGCGGCCAGCAGCATCGCCGGGTCCGGGGATTCCAGGACGGTGGGCTTGGCGAGGCCGTCGAGGACGATGAAGCGCAGCCGGTCGCCGCGGGACTTCTTGTCGACCTTCATGGTCTCCACCAGCTTGGGCCACTGGTCGCCGCGGTAGGTCACGGGCAGGCCCACGGACTGAAGGATGGCGCGGTGCCGGTCGGCGGTCGCGTCGTCCAGGCGGCCGGCGATCCGGCCGAGTTCGGCGGCGAAGACCATGCCGACGGAGACGGCGGCGCCGTGCCGCCAGTTGTAGCGCTCGTTCTTCTCGATCGCGTGGGCCAGGGTGTGCCCGTAGTTGAGGATCTCGCGCAGGCCCGACTCCTTGAGGTCGGCGGAGACGACCTCCGCCTTGACCCGGATCGCGCGCTCGATCAGCTCCGCCGTGTGCGGCCCCCGCGGGGTGCGGGCGGCCGCCGGGTCGGCCTCGACGAGGTCGAGGATGACCGGGTCGGCGATGAAGCCCGCCTTGATGACCTCGGCGAGCCCGCTGACGTAGTCGTGGACCGGCAGCGACTCCAGTGCGGCGAGGTCGCACAGGACCCCGGCCGGCGGGTGGAAGGCACCGACGAGGTTCTTGCCCTCGGCGGTGTTGATGCCCGTCTTGCCGCCGACCGCGGCGTCGACCATGCCCAGCACGGTGGTGGGTACGGCGATCCAGCGCACCCCGCGCAGCCAGGTCGCGGCGACGAAGCCGGCCACGTCGGTGGTGGCGCCGCCGCCGACGCCGACGATGACGTCGGTGCGGGTGAACCCGGTCTGACCGAGCGCCTTCCAGCAATAGGCCGCGACCTCGACGGTCTTGGACTCCTCGGCGTTGGGGAGCTGGATCGCGATGGCTTCGTAGCCCTGCGCGGCCAGGTCCTGGCGGAGCACCTCGCCGGTCTCGGCGAGCGCCTCCGGGTGGAGCACGGCGACCCGCTTGGCCTCGGTGCCGATCAGCCCGGGCAGCTCGCCCAGCAGCTGGTGGCCGACCAGGACCTCGTACGGCTCGGAGCCCGCGCTGGCGACCCGGATGCGGGTGGGGGCGTCGGTCATGCGTTCCTCATTGCGTGGTGTCGGGGGTACGGTCCCGGGGCAGCGCCAGCGCGTCGAGCACGGCGTCGGCGACCTCGTCCGGGGTGCGGCCGCCGGTGGTGACGACGGCGCGGGCGACCTCGGTGTAGAGCGGGCGGCGCGCGGCCATCAGCTCCCGCCAGCGCTGCCGCGGGTTGACCGCGAGCAGCGGGCGCGGGGCGTCCAGGCCCACCCGGTGGACGGCGTCGGCGAGTTCGACGTCGAGGAAGATCACCGGGAGGCCCTTGAGCAGGGCGCGGGTGCCGTCGTCCATGACCGCCCCGCCGCCGAGGGCGAGCACCCCGGGGTGCTCGGCCACGGCGGTGCGGACGGCCTGCCGCTCCAGCTCGCGGAAGTGCGGCTCGCCCTCGTCGATGAAGATCTCCGGGATGGGCTTGCCCGCGCTCCGCTCGATGTCGGCGTCGGTGTCGCGGTAGCCGGTGCCCAGCCGCTGGGCGAGCAGGGCACCGATGGTGGACTTGCCCGCTCCGGGCGGGCCCACCAGCACGACGGCGGGAGGGGTCACTTGATGGCCAGGTTGTCGAGGTAGCTCTGGACGTTGCGCCGGGTCTCGGCCACGCTGTCGCCGCCGAACTTCTCCGCCACCGCGTCCGCCAGCACCAACGCCACCATGGCCTCCGCCACGATGCCCGCGGCCGGGACGGCGCAGACGTCGGAGCGCTGGTGGTGCGCCTGCGCGGCCTCGCCGGTGGTCACGTCGACGGTGGCGAGGGCGCGGGGCACGGTCGCGATGGGCTTCATCGCCGCCCGCACCCGCAGCAGCTCACCGGTGGTCAGACCGCCCTCGGTGCCGCCGGAGCGGCCGGAGGTGCGGCGGATGCCGTCGTCGGTGGCGACGATCTCGTCGTGCGCCTGCGAGCCGGGCACCCGGGCCAGGTCGAAGCCGTCGCCGACCTCCACGCCCTTGATCGCCTGAATGCCCATCAGCGCGGCCGCGAGGCGCGCGTCGAGCCGGCGGTCCCAGTGCACGTGCGAGCCCAGGCCGACCGGGACGCCGTACGCGAGCACCTCGACGACGCCGCCGAGCGTGTCGCCGTCCTTGTGGGCCTGGTCGATCTCGGCGACCATCGCCTTGCTCGCGTCCTGGTCCAGGCAGCGCACCGGGTCGGCGTCGAGGCGCTCGACGTCGGCGGGCTCGGGGTAGACGCCGTACGGCGCCTTGGCGGCGGCCAGCTCCACGACGTGGGAGACGATCTCGATGCCGGCCGTCTCCTTGAGGTAGGAGCGGGCGACGGCGCCCAGCGCCACGCGGGCCGCGGTCTCCCGCGCGGAGGCGCGCTCCAGGACCGGACGGGCCTCGTCGAAGCCGTACTTCTGCATGCCCGCGAGGTCGGCGTGGCCGGGGCGGGGGCGGGTCAGCGGGGCGTTACGGGCCAGCGCGGCGAGCTCGTCGGCGTCGACGGGGTCGGCGGACATGACCTTTTCCCACTTGGGCCACTCGGTGTTGCCGACCATGACGGCGACCGGCGAACCCATGGTCAGGCCGTGCCGCACGCCGCCGAGGAAGGTGACCTCGTCGCGCTCGAACTTCATGCGCGCGCCCCGGCCGTAGCCCAGGCGCCGCCGGGCCAGGTGGTCCGCCACCATCTCCGTGGTGATCGGCACACCGGCGGGCAGGCCCTCCAGCGTCGCCACCAGTGCCGGACCATGGGACTCTCCGGCCGTCAGCCAGCGCAACCTGCTCAACGGGACTCCTCTGCTCGCGCCTGATCTTGCTGCGGCGCGACCCGGGGGTACCTCCCAGCGCTGGCTGGGGGCGCGCGGCCCTGGCCCGCCGTTGTCGATCCTCCCACGTCCCGGGCCCTTTCCCGGCCTCAGGTCCGGGTTGTGGACGGACTCGGTCAGGTCGTGGTCAGCGAGCGCGTGCCGCGAGTGCTTCCTCGCCCGCCGCGCGCATCGCCGCGAGGGGCCCCGGTCTGCATCCGGTCATCTGCTCGACCTGGAGCACCGCTTGGTGCACCAGGAGGTCCAGGCCGCTGAGGACGGCACCGCCGTTGGCCGTCCAGGCGGCGGCCAGCGGGGTCGGCCAGGGCTCGTAGAGGACGTCGAAGAGGGTGCCGGGGTGCTCGGGGACCGCGGCGGCGAGGGCGTCCGTGGCACCGGCCGGCGTGGTGGCGACGACCAGGGGCGCGGTGAGGGCCTCGGCGGCACGCGACCAGTCGGTCACCGTGACGGGCACGCCGAGCCGCTCGCCCCACTGGCGCATCTCGGCGGCCCGCGCCTCGCTGCGCACATAGGCGGTGACCTCGCCGGTGCAGATCCGGGCGAGGGCGGCGAGGGCGGAGGAGGCGGTGGCACCGGCGCCGAGGACGGCGGCGGAGTCGACCTTCTCGACGCCGCGCTCGCGCAGGGCGGCCTCGATGCCGGGGATGTCGGTGTTGTCGCCGAGGCGGCGGCCGTCCTCGGTGAGGACGACGGTGTTGACGGCCTCGACCGAGGCCGCGGTGTCGCTCACCTCGTCCAGCAGCGGCAGCACCGCGCGCTTGAGCGGCATCGTGAGCGAGAAGCCCGCCCAGGTGCCGTCCAGCTCCGCGAGGAAGCCGGGCAGCGCGGCCTCGTCGATCTCGAAGCGGTCGTACGTCCACTCCCCCAGCCCCAGCGCCGCGTAGGCGGCGCGGTGCAGGACCGGCGAGAGGGAGTGGCCGATCGGCGATCCGAGCACGGCCGCGCGGCGGCGCCTGGGCTGGACGGTCATCCCTGCTTCTTCCTCTGGTTCTCGTTGAACTCCTGGACGAGCTTGTCGTGCTCGGCCAGTGTCGTGGCGAACTTCGTCGTCTTGCCGTCGACGGAGACGAAGTAGTACCAATCGCCCGGTTCGGGGTCCATCGCGGCCTTCAGCGCCTCTTCCCCGGGGTTGCCGATGGGACCGGGCGGCAGGCCCTTGACGTGGTACGTGTTGTACGGATCGTCGTACGACCGGAGCTGCCTGGGGTCGAGGTCGAGCTTGCTCTGGTTCTTGATGTAGTTGTACGTCGAGTCGAACTCGAGCTTGCCGTTCGTCTGGGTGTTGGTCGGCTTGAGCCGGTTGTAGATGACGCGGGACATCTTGCGGAAGTCGTCGTGCGTCATGCCCTCGGCGTTCACCAGGCTCGCCACGGTGATCAGCTGGAGCGGGGACTTCAGGCCGAGTTCGCGCGCCTTGCCCTCCAGGTCCTGCTTGGCGTAGGTCTCCTTGGCCCGCGCGACCATCTGCTTGAGGATCTCCTCGGGCTTGGTGCCCTTGCTCGCGTTGTACTGCGAGGGGAAGAGGAAGCCCTCCAGCGGGTCCTTGACCTTGGGGTCGCTGTCGGCCCAGTCGGGCAGCCCGAGGTTCTTCGCCTGGTTCTTGGCGACGTCCTTGGTCGTGCCCTTCGCCAGGCCGAGCTTCTCGTCGATCGCGGCGTAGACCGACACCGCCCGGCGGCCCTCGCCGATGGTGAGGAAGTTCGAGGTGTTGGTCATCATCGACACGGCCGCGGCACCGGACATCTCCTTGTGGAGGGTGTAGGTGCCGGGCTGGATGGCCTTGCCCTTGGGGTCCTTGCCCGCCGCCTCGGTGAAGGCGCCGACGCTCTTGACCACACCGGCCTTCTGGAGCACCTCGCCCATCTGGCTGATGCCGTAGCCCTTGGGGATCTCGACCTGGACCTGGCCGGTGCCCTCGCCGTCGTAGTCGGGCGCGGCCCCGAAATGGGTCTGCCAGTAGTCGTAGGCGAGATAGCCACCGCCGCCCACGACACCGACGAGCACCACGGCGACCAGGAGACAAGCGGTGCCGCTGCGGCGCTTCTTGGGCTTCTTGCCGCCCCGCCGGTCACGGCCGCCGGAGCGCTCCTCGGCCGGCTCGTCCTCCTCCGGCTCCGTCCGGACGGGCCCGGAGAGGTCGTCGAAGAGGGACAGCTTGTCCTCGTCGGGCTCCGAACGCCACTCCGCGGGCTGCTCGAACTCCTGCGTGTGGTGCTGCTGCGTCTCGTGCTGAGCCTGCCGCGGCACCTGCTGTTCGTACTGCTGGGGGACGTGCTGCTGAGAGGCCTGCTGCTGAGGCGCGTGCTGCTGCTCCTGCGGCCCGCGCTGGTGCTGGGGCTGCGGCGGCGGATAGGCGTCCTGCGTGCCGTAGTAGTCCGGGCGCGCGCCGGTGTAGGGGTCGACGGGCTGCTGCCCGTACTGCTCCCCGGTGCCGTAGGGACCCCCCGCGCTCTGCGAGGGGTCCCAGCCGTACTGCTGTTGACCGTACTGAGGCTGTGACGGCTGCTGGGGATGCTGATGCTGCGGATGCTGTTGCCCGTCGTATCCCGGGTCCCCGTACAGAGGGTCCTCGGGATGCCACGGTTGGGAGCCGGAGCCCCGGCCATACTCAGTCATCAATCCCCTAGAGCCGCACAGCGGCAGCCGGTCGGCACTCCGTGGAGCGCGGGTTCCGAATCGTCCGGTCCTGTACGGGAGACGTTCGAACGGCTGCCATGTCAGCGCGGAACGTTACCGTACTGCGATCAGATGACCACGTCGACGGCCTCGCCGGGAGGCCGGCCGGAGACCTTCTCGATCTCCAGCGCGTTCTGCAGGATGACCACGGCGGCCGCCTGGTCGACGACCGAGCGCCCCTTTCTGGTGTTGACGCCGGAGGCGCGCAGTCCCTGCGCGGCTGTGACGGTCGTCATGCGCTCGTCGACCAGCCGCACCGGTACGGGCGCCACCCGCCGGGCCATCTCCTTGGCGAAGGTCCTGACCTTGGCCGCGGCCGGCCCCTCTCCCCCCTTGAGGGAGCGGGGCAGACCGACGACGACCTCGATCGGCTCGTACTCCGCGACGATCGCCACCAGCCGCTTGTGGGCCTGCGGGATGTCACGCCCCGGCACGGTCTCGACCGGGGTCGCGAGGATCCCGTCGGGGTCGCACGAGGCGACCCCGATCCGGGCGTCCCCGACATCTACGGCGATGCGCCTGCCACGTCGCACGGCGGTCAGGCCGCTTCGGCGACGAGGCGCTCGACGGCGGCGACGGCCTCGTCGACGGCGTCCGGGTTCTGACCGCCGCCCTGGGCGACGTCCGGCTTGCCGCCGCCACCGCCACCGAGGGTCTTGGCGGCCGTGCGCACCAGGTCACCGGCCTTGAGACCGCGCTCACGGGCTGCCTCGTTGGTGGCGATGACGGTCAGCGGGCGGCCGTTCACGACGGTGAACAGCGCCACCACGGCGGCCCGGCCGCCCTGGATCCGGCCGCGGACGTCGAGGACGAGCTTGCGCAGGTCGTCGGCGCCGGTGCCGTCCGGCACCCGGCCGATGGCCAGCGCCACGCCGTGGACGTCCTTGGCGCCCTCGGCGAGACCGGCGGCGGCCTGGAGCACCTTCTCGGCGCGGAAGCGCTCGATCTCCTTCTCGGCGTCCTTGAGCTTGGCGAGCATCCCGGAGATCTTCTCCGGCAGCTCCTCCGGACGGCCCTTGACCAGCTCCTGGAGCTGGGCGACGACCGTGTGCTCCTTGGCGAGGAAGTTGTAGGCGTCCGTGCCGACCAGGGCCTCGACGCGGCGCACACCGGAGCCGATCGAGGACTCACCGAGCAGCTTCACCAGGCCCAGCTGGGCGGTGTTGGCCACGTGCGTGCCGCCGCACAGCTCCTTGGAGAAGTCGCCGATGGTCACGACGCGCACGCGCTCGCCGTACTTCTCGCCGAACTCCGCGATGGCGCCCTGCTTCTTGGCCTCGTCGATGCTCATGACCTCGGCCTGGACGTCGAGTTCCCGGGAGAGGACCTCGTTGATCCGCTGCTCGACGTCCGTGAGGACGCTGCCCGGCACGGCGGCCGGGGAGCCGAAGTCGAAGCGGAAGCGGCCGGGCGAGTTCTCCGAGCCGGCCTGGGCGGCCGTCGGGCCCAGGGCGTCGCGCAGCGCCTGGTGGGTGAGGTGGGTGGCGCTGTGGGCACGGGCGATGGCCCGGCGGCGCGTCACGTCGATGGCGGCGTGGGCGGCGGCACCCACGGTGACCTCGCCGACCTGGACGACGCCCTTGTGGACGTGGACGCCCGGGACGGGCTTCTGCACGTCGCGGACCTCGATGACCGCGCCGTTGTCGAGCCGGATGCGGCCGGTGTCGGCGAGCTGGCCGCCGCCCTCGGCGTAGAAGGGGGTGCGGTCGAGGACGACCTCGACCTCGTCGCCCTCGGTCGCGGCGGGCGAGGGCACGCCGTCGACGAGCAGGCCGACGACGGTCGACTCGTTCTCGGTGAGGGTGTAGCCCGTGAAGTCGCTCTCGCCGGTGGTGTCGGCGACCTCGCGGTAGGCGGACAGGTCGGCGTGACCGGTCTTCTTGGCCTTGGCGTCGGCCTTGGCCCGCTCCCGCTGCTCCTTCATCAGGCGGCGGAAGCCGTCCTGGTCCACGGACAGGCCCTGCTCGGCGGCCATCTCGAGGGTGAGGTCGATCGGGAAGCCCCAGGTGTCGTGGAGCAGGAACGCCTTGTCGCCGGAGAGGACCGTGCCGCCGGCGGCCTTGGTCTCGGTCACGGCGGTGTCGAGGATGTTGGTGCCGCCCTTGAGGGCCTTGAGGAAGGCGGCCTCCTCGGCGAGGGCGACGGTCTCGATGCGCTTGCGGTCGGTGACGAGCTCCGGGTACTGCTGTCCCATCGTGTCGATCACGACGTCGGTCAGGTCCTTGACGACCGGACCGGTGGCACCCATCAGGCGCATGTTGCGGATGGCGCGGCGCATGATGCGGCGCAGCACGTAACCGCGGCCCTCGTTGCCGGGGGTGACGCCGTCGCCGATGAGCATGACGGAGGTGCGGATGTGGTCGGCGACCACACGCATCGACACGTCCGACTCGTGCTTGTCGCCGTAGCGGACGCCGGTCAGCTCGGTGGCCTTGTCCATGACGACGCGCAGGGTGTCGGTCTCGTACATGTTCTGCACGCCCTGCAGGATCATGGCGAGACGCTCGAGACCGAGGCCGGTGTCGATGTTCTTGGACGGCAGGTCCCCGAGGATCGGGAAGTCCTCCTTGCCGTCGCCCGCACCGCGCTCGTACTGCATGAAGACCAGGTTCCAGATCTCCACGTAGCGCTCGTCGTTGACGGCGGGGCCGCCCTCGACGCCGAACTCCGGGCCGCGGTCGTAGTTGATCTCGGAGCAGGGGCCGCAGGGGCCGGGGACGCCCATGGACCAGAAGTTGTCCTTCTTGCCCAGGCGCTGGATGCGCTCGGCGGGGACGCCGACGACGTCGCGCCAGATCCGCTCGGCCTCGTCGTCGTCGAGGTAGACGGTGATCCAGAGCTTCTCCGGCTCCAGGCCGAAGCCGCCGTCCGCCACGGAGCTGGTGAGCAGCTCCCAGGCGAGCTTGATGGCGCCTTCCTTGAAGTAGTCGCCGAAGGAGAAGTTGCCGCACATCTGGAAGAACGTGCCGTGGCGGGTGGTCTTGCCGACCTCTTCGATGTCCGGCGTGCGGATGCACTTCTGCACGCTGGTGGCGCGCGTGAAGGACGGCTTGACCTCGCCGAGGAAGTACGGCTTGAAGGGGACCATGCCCGCGTTGACCAGCAGCAGGGTCGGGTCGTCCGCGATGACTGACGCCGAGG
This sequence comes from Streptomyces sp. NPDC001407, assembly GCF_042895325.1. Taxonomy (NCBI): domain Bacteria; kingdom Bacillati; phylum Actinomycetota; class Actinomycetes; order Kitasatosporales; family Streptomycetaceae; genus Streptomyces; species Streptomyces sp. NPDC001407. The sequence goes on along the minus strand of NZ_JBIAWF010000009.1, from coordinate 94,189 downwards.
GAACGACGGTGTGTCCGCGCTCCTCGAAGAAGCGCAGCCAGCGGCGGCGGATTTCAGCCGACTCCATCAGTGGTCCTCTTTCCGGGTGAACGAGTGGTAGGTGTGCTGCTGTTCGAGTGCGACCAGCCGGCGCTGCTCGGGAAGCTCCCGGCGCTCGGGGTCGGGTACGGCGGTGAGGCCGAGCGCGTCCTTGAGCGCCGCCTCGCGGTGCGCCATGCCGTCGCGGACGTCGAGGGCGAAGAGCTTGACCCGGCGGCCCGCGACGACCGCGCGGTCCGCCGCCTGGAGAGCCAGGCTCTCCGGGGTGAGCTGGGCCAGCTTGCGGTTGACCTTGGTGGTGGCCCAGACACCGGCGGCTACACCGGTCGTGAACCAGAAGGTGCGGCGGAACATTCCTGGGGTCAACCCTTCCCACGGGTACGGCGGCTGCCGCGCCGGGCGGACGGCAGTTTCCGGCCGACGGTCCGGCCGGCGAGGACGGAGTACCGCGGCGCGGGCTCCGCGGGCGCGGCCTTGCGGCCGATCGCGCGCCGCACGCCGTAGCCGAACGCCGCGACCTTGACCAGGGGCCCGCCGAAGGCGGAGGAGACGGTCGAGGAGAGCGCGGAGGCGTTCGCCGTGACCTCCTGGACGTCGGCGGCGATCGAGTCGACGCGGGCGAGCTGGGTGTTGGCGGAGCGCACGGTCGCGGAGGCGTCGGCGAGCAGCGGGACGGCCTGCTCGCTGACGTCGGCCACCAGCTTGGTGGCGGCCTTGAGCGTCTGCGCGAGCCGCACCAGGACCAGGGCCATGAACGACACGAGGATCGCCCAGAAGACGGCCACGAGGATCCCGGCCACCTCTCCACCGGACACGCTGCACCGCTCCCTGCTGGTCGTCGTCGCCGACCTGCCGCCTGCTGTCTTCGGACGTCTGCGGACGCCGCTTGACGTCCTGTACGACCTTATCGCGCCGGGCCTCCGCGCCCGTACCGGATTGTCACCGCGCCCGCCCCGCCCACCTGCCGGAGTTTACGGTGCGCACACTCACCAGTACGCTCTGTGTGCCATGCCCCCACTCTCCGGCTCACCGCTTCCCGGCACCCCCTCCTCCAGCGCCCACGGCGTCGCCGCGCAGGGCAGTCACCGGCCGGGGCCGCCGGGCAATCTGCCCGACGGGCCCACGCGCTTCATCGGCCGCGGTCGCGAACTGGACGCGCTCGCCGCGCAGGTGGAGCGGGCCCGGCTGGTGACGGTGACCGGGGTCGGCGGCGTGGGCAAGACCCGCGTGGCGCTCCGGCTCGCGACCGCTTTGCAGGATCGCTTCTGCGACGGAGCGTGGCTGGCCGAGCTCTCCTCGCTCGCCGACCCGGCCCTGCTGGACCACACCGTCGCCGAGGCCCTGGGGCTGACCGACCACACGGACCGGCCGCCGCGCGCGTGGCTGCTTGAGCAGCTCGCCGAGCGCCGGATGCTGCTCGTCCTCGACGGGTGCGAGCAGGTGACGGAGGGTTGCGCGGCGCTGGTCCAGGCGCTGCTGCGGAGGGCGCCGGGGCTGCGGGTGCTGGCGGTGTCCCGGCGGCCGCTGGGGGTCGCGGGCGAGCAGGTCTTCCCGCTGTCGCCGCTGTCCGGCCCGGAGTCCGCCGAGCTCTTCGAGGACCGCGCGGGGAGCGCGTGGGCCGGCGCCGGGGAGACGGAACGCGCCACCGCGGACGAGCTGTGCCGCAGACTCGACGGCATCCCGCTGGCGCTGGAACTCGCGGCGGCGCGGCTGGGCGCGCTGTCGGTGGCACAGGTGCTGGAACGGCTGGACGACCGCTTCCGGCTGCTGGCCGGGGGCGCGCCGGGCCCGCTGCCCCGGCACCAGACGCTGCGTACGGCCATCGGCTGGACCCACGAGCTGTGCACGCCCGCCGAGCGGCTGCTGTGGGCCCGGCTGACGGTCTTCGCGGGCCTGTTCGACCTGGAGGCGGCGGAGTACGTCTGCTCGGGCCCCGAGCTGCCGGCCGAGAGCCTGCTCGACGTGCTGGCCGAGCTGGTGGCGCGCTCCGTGGTGGTGCGGGAGGACACCGCGCTGGGGCCGCGCTACCGGCTGCTGGACCCGGCGCGGATGTACGGGACGGGCTGGCTGGACGCGCTGGCGGACGGCGAGCGGATGCGCCGCAGGCACCGCGACTGGTACATGGGCCTGGTCACCTGGTGCGAGCTGGACTGGTTCAGCCCCCGGCAGGCCGAGGTGGCGGCGCGGATCGAGGCGGAACTGCCGAATCTGCGGCTCGCGCTGGACTACAGCCTGGAGGAGAAGGGCGAGGCCCACATCGGCCAGTACCTCGCGGGGACGCTGTGGTTCCACTGGACCGGCTGCGGCCGTCTCGCGGAGGGGCGCTACTGGCTGGAGCGCGCGCTGGAGGCCGAGGCGGACAACGAGGAGACCCGGCTGAAGGCCCTGTGGGTGCTGGGTCACGTGGCGGTGCTCCAGGGCGACCCGGCCCGCGCGGTGGGGGCGCTGGCGGAGTGCCGCGAGACGGCCGTGCGCGGCGGCCACACCCGGGCGCTGGCCTACGCCGAGCACCGGGCGGGCCTGCTGGCGCTGGTCTCCGACGACCTGCCGCGCGCCGAGGAACTGCTGCGGTCGGCGCTGGGCCGCTACCAGCAGGTCGGCGAGCTCAACAGCGATGTCCTGACGGCCCAGGCGGAACTCGCGGCCGCCGTCGCCTTCCAGGGTGACCCGGCGGGCGCGGTGGCGCTGTGCGAGGAGGTCCGGGAGGTCTGTGCGGAGCATGGCGAGCGCCGCTCGCTGGCGGGCGCGCTGTACGTCCTGGGCCTCGCGGCGTGGAGCGACGGGGACACCGTGCGGGCCCGGGCGCTGCTCCAGGAGTGCCTGGCCGTCGGCCACGCCTTCCACGATCTGGCGGGCGCGTTGCTCGCGGTGGAGCTGCTGGCGCTGGTGACGGTGGAGGAGGCCGCGGACGTCACGCCCGGCGGCGGCGTCGAGGAGGCCGCGGTGCTCCAGGGAGCGGCCGGGCGGCTGCGGCGCTCGGTGGGGCTGCCGCTGTCCGGATCGCGGCACTTCGACGCGCCGCGCGCCCTGTGCGAGCGCCGGCTCCGGGAGCTGCTGGGCGCGCGCCGGTACGAGGAGTGCGCGCGCGAGGGGGCCCGGCTGGATCTGGCCGCGGTGGTGGCCCGGCTGGGCCACGTGCCGGAGCGGCCCGCGGCGGTGCCGGGGGCCCGGGGGCCCGTACGTCCGCCGGAAACGCGCGAGCCCGCCGCCTCGCCGGCCACGGGGGCCGGGGAGACGACGGGCTGAGCGAGAGCTCGGAGAGCCGCTACTTCCGCTGGATCAGCGGGCGTAGTACTCGACGACGAGCTGCTCGTCGCAGATCACGGGGATCTCCTTGCGGTTCGGCTCGCGGTCCAGGCGGAAGGCCAGCGCGCCCAGGTTGACCTGGAGGTAGCGCGGGGTCTCGCCCTCACCGGCGTAGCCGCCGGCCATGGCGACCTGGAACGGGTGCTTGGCGCGGCTGCGCTCGCGGACCGTCACGACGTCGTCGGGACGGACGCGGAACGACGGCTTGTCGACCTTGCCACCGTTGACCTGGATGTGGCCGTGGACGACCATCTGGCGGGCCTGGTAGATGGTGCGGGCGATGCCCGAACGCAGGACCAGCGCGTCGAGACGGCGCTCGAGCTCGACGACCAGCGCCTCGCCCGTCTTGCCCTCGGCCTTCTTGGCGCGGTCGTAGGCGCGGGCCATCTGGCGCTCGCTGATGTCGTACTGGGCGCGCAGACGCTGCTTCTCGAGCAGACGGACCTTGTAGTCCGAGTTCTGCTTGCGGCCACGGCCGTGCTCGCCCGGCGGGTAGGGGCGGGCCTCGAAGTACTTGACGGCCTTCGGCGTCAGCGCGATGCCGAGCGCACGAGACTTCTTGACCTTGGGACGCGACTGGTTAGGCACGTTCTCCAGACCTCCGTTGTAGGTTAGGTTAGGCTCACCTTACTCAAGGAGATCGCATGTCTCGTCCGGGGAACACCAGTCACATCACGGACAGCACGAAAGAGGCCGACGCAACTGATGGCGCCGACGCGACGGAGGTCCGATCAGATCGTGGTCAGCCGCGTCCCAGCGGACTTGAAATCGCGCGGATGCCGTCAGCAGCCGAGCGCACACGAACTCTCGTACAGAGTACATGCTCCGCGGTACTGCTCATTCCCGGGCTGACCGGCGGGACCGGCACGGGCGCCGCGGTGCCCGCCGAACTGCTCGCCCCCGAGGCCCGCAGCGTGGGCCCCGACGGCGAGGTCTTCCTGGTCTTCCCCGCGGATTCCCCGGCCGTACGCGCCGCCACGCACGCCCAGGACGACGAGCTGGCCGCCGTGCTGGAGCTCACCGACGTAGCACCCGTCTCCGTGCCGAACCGCATCCGCGGCCGCGCCTGGCTCTCCGGCTGGCTCACCTCCGTGCCCGGGGTGACCGAGCCGGGCCGGATGATGCTGCGGCTGGAGGTCGGCGGGAGCAGCGTCGACGACCTGTGGGGCGCGGAGAGCGTCGAGGCGGACGACTTCGCCCGCGCCGAGCCCGACCCGCTGATCGAGCACGAGGCGGAGCTGCTCCAGCACCTGCACGCCTCGCACGGCGACCAGGTGCGCGCCCTGAGCTCGCTGCTCGGCGAACGGCGGCCGCGCTGCGCCCGCGACCGGGCCGTGCCCGTGGCGCTGGACCGCTTCGGGCTGCGCGTGCGGTTCACCCCGGCGCACGGCGAGGGCACGGCGGCCGACCGGTCCTTCGACGTGCGCTTCGAATTCCCCCGGCCGGTGCGGGACATCGCCGGCCTGCGGCAGGCGATGCACGCGCTCTTCGACACCGCGGCGGACTGAACCTGGGGAGAGCGAGTCGGTGCTCAGCTCTCCGACTCGCCCCGCAGCCGCTTGCGCACCCGCTCCACCACGTCCGCGTAGCGCGCCTCCGCCCCGTACCGCGTGGGTTCGTAATAGCGCTTGCCGTGGACCGCGTCCGGCGCGTACTGCTGGGCGGCGATGCCGCCGGGCAGGTCGTGGGGGTAGAGATAGCCCTGCGCGTGGCCGAGCTTCTCGGCGCCCTTGTAGTGCCCGTCGCGCAGGTGCGGGGGCACAGGCCCGGCGAGGCCCGCCCGGACGTCCGCGAGGGCCGCGTCGATCGCCAGATACGCGGCGTTGGACTTCGGGGCCAGGGCGAGCGCCACTGCCACCTGGCCGAGGACGATCCGGGCCTCCGGGAAGCCGATCAGCGCGACGGCCTGCGCACCGGCGACCGCCGTCTGGAGCGCGGTGGGGTCAGCCATGCCGACGTCCTCGCTAGCGGAGATCATCAGCCGCCGGGCGATGAACCGCGGGTCCTCCCCGGCCTCGATCATCCGGGCCAGATAGTGCAAGGTGGCGTCCACGTCGGAGCCGCGGATGGACTTGATGAGGGCGCTGGCCACGTCGTAGTGCTGGTCACCGGCGCGGTCGTAGCGCACGGCCGCGCGGTCGACGGCCTCCTCCAGCGTCTCCAGGGTGATCTCGGTCTCGCCCTTGGCGATGGCCGAACCCGCGCCCGCCTCCAGGGCGGTCAGCGCCCGCCGCGCGTCGCCCCCGGCGATCCTCAGCAGATGCCCCTCCGCGTCCTTGGGCAGCGTCACCGCCCCGCCGAGGCCGCGCTCGTCGGTGAGCGCGCGGTGCAGCAGGCCGCGCAGGTCGTCGTCGGTGAGGGCCTGGAGGGTCAGCAGCAGGGACCGGGACAGCAGGGGGGAGATGATCGAGAAGTACGGGTTCTCCGTGGTGGCCGCGATCAGGGTGACCCAGCGGTTCTCCACGGCGGGCAGCAGGGAGTCCTGCTGGGCCTTGCTGAAGCGGTGGATCTCGTCCAGGAAGAGGACGGTCTCCTTGCCGTAACCGCCCGAGGCGCGGCGGGCGCCGTCGATGACGGCCCGCACCTCCTTCACCCCGGCGGTGATCGCGGACAGCTCCACGAAGCGCCTGTTGGTGGCCTGGCTGACGACATAGGCCAAGGTCGTCTTGCCGATGCCGGGCGGCCCCCAGAGGATCACCGAGGACGGCCCGGCCGGACCGCCGCTCCCCTCCCCCACCAGCCTGCGCAGCGGCGACCCGGGCTTGAGGAGGTGGCCCTGGCCGACGACTTCGTCGAGCGTCCGCGGGCGCATCCGGACGGCCAGCGGACTGCTCGCCGGGTCTTTCTCCTGGCGGTCCTCGGCGGCTGCGGTGAAGAGGTCGGGTTCCACGTCGAAAACCCTATGCCACACCTCTGACAACGCCGCCGGACCCGAGGGGTCCGACGGCGGCTGTCCAGGCTGGAAAGGCGGCCGTCAGGCGGTGCCGCCGGTCCAGAAGTCCCACCACTTGGTGAGGATCAGCATGCCGATGATGCCGATGTGCAGCACCGGGACCACCCAGTGGAACTCCAGCAGCGCGTTGCGCAGCGCCCGCGGGGCGGGGATGAAGCCGTGGCGGAGGTTCTGCACGGTCACGTACCAGAACATGACGATCGTGCCGACCCAGGCCAGGCAGCACCACAGGCACAGCGAGCCGATGACGTACAGCGACTCGTACTGCAGCCAGCTCACGAAGCCCACGCCGAAGAGGCAGCCGGCCTGCATGCCGAGCCAGTACCACCGCGGGAAGCGGGCGCCGGAGAGCAGCGCCAGGCCGATCGCGATGATCACGGCGTAGCAGGCCAGGCCGAGCATCGGGTTGGGGAACCCGAAGGCCTCGGCCTGCTTGCTCTGCATGATGTTGCCGCAGGAGACGATGGGGTTGAGGCTGCACCCCGGGACGTAGTTCGGGTCCTTGAGGAGCTTGAACTTGTCGAGGGTGATGACCCAGGACGCCAGCAGCCCCATGGCACCGGTGACGACCAGCAGCAGAGCGAACGCGCGACCGCCGCCCACGGAGCCCGTGGCCGGGCCGTCCCGCTCGTCGCCGTCGGTGTCGGAGCGGTCGAGTGCCGAAGTGGTCATAGCGCCCTAGATCCCATCAGTCGGTCCGTGCGGCCCATTCTGCACGAGCCGCCGGGCAATCAGCCTTGCCTGGAGAGGAGTTCGCCCACCACGGTGTCGAATGCGACAGGTGTCTGCTCGCCGGACTCGAGGTCCTTGAGCTGCACGACGCCCTCGGCGAGGTCCCGTTCACCCGCGACGAGCGCGAAGCGGGCGCCTGAGCGGTTGGCCGATTTCATGGCGTTCTTCAGGCCCTTGCCGCCGAAGGCGAAGTCGGTGGCGACGCCGGCCCGGCGCAGCTCGGTCACGAGGCCGAAGAGCACCCGGCGGGCCTCGTCGCCCAGCGGCACGGCGAAGACCTGTGTCGCGGCGGGCAGATCGAGCTCGATGCCCTCCGCCTTGAGCGCCAGCACGGTGCGGTCGACGCCGAGCGCCCAGCCGACCGACGGCAGCGCGGGTCCGCCGATCATCTCGGACAGGCCGTCGTAGCGGCCGCCGCCGCCCACCGCGGACTGCGAGCCGAGGCCGTCGTGGACGAACTCGAAGGTGGTGCGGGTGTAGTAGTCCAGGCCGCGGACCAGCTTCTCGTCGTCCTCGAAGGCGACGCCCGCCGCGGTCAGCAGCTCGCGCACCTGCTCGTGGTACTCCTTGCACGCCTCGCAGAGGTGGTCACGGAGCATCGGGGCGCCGACGAGCTGCTTCTGCACGGCCTCGCGCTTGTCGTCGAGGACGCGCAGCGGGTTGATCTCGATGCGGCGGCGGGTGTCGTCGTCGAGGTCGAGGCCGCGCAGGAAGGACTGGAGCGCGTCGCGGTAGGCCGGGCGGCACTCCTTGTCGCCGAGGGAGTTGAGCAGCAGGCGGAAGTTCTCAAGGCCCAGCGACTTGTAGGCGTCGACGGCCAGGATGATCAGCTCGGCGTCGAGCGCCGGGTCCTCGGCGCCGATGGCCTCGGCGCCGACCTGCGAGAAGTGGCGGTAGCGGCCGGCCTGCGGGCGCTCGTAGCGGTAGTACGAGCCGGAGTACCAGAGCTTGACCGGGAGGTTGCCGGCCTTGTGCAGGTTGGCCTCCAGGGCCGCGCGCAGCACGGAGGCGGTGCCCTCGGGGCGCAGCGCGAGCTCGTCGCCGCCGCGCGTGGTGAGGGTGTACATCTCCTTGGTCACGATGTCGGTGGACTCGCCCACACCGCGGGAGAACAGCTCGACCTGCTCGAAACCGGGGGTCTCGATGTAGCCGTAGCCGGAGCGCTTGAGCGGCGCCGCGATGGCCTCGCGCACCGCGAGGTAGACCGCGGAGTCGGGCGGGGTCAGGTCGTAGGTGCCCTTGGGGGCCTTGAACGTACTCACGGGAAAAATCGTCACATTCCTCGTCGCGGAGGGGCGGTGGCGCCGTCTCCGAGGCCGTGGCGCGCTTCTGCCAGATCCCGCAGGTACGGGTTGGTGGCGCGCTCGCGGCCGATGCTGGTCTGGGGGCCGTGGCCGGACAGCACCACGGTCGAGTCGTCCAGGGGCAGGCACACGCGTGCCAGCGACCGGAGTATCTCGGCGTGGTCGCCGCCGGGCAGGTCGGTGCGTCCGATGGAGCCGGCGAACAACAGGTCGCCCACGAAGAACACCGACGGCACGTCGGCGGTCTCGGGCAGCCGGAAGGTCACCGACCCCTTGGTATGGCCGGGCGCGTGCGCGACGGAGAACTCCAGCCCGGCGAGGTCCAGCCGGGCGCCGTCGGCGAGCTCCTTGACGTCGTCCGGCTCGCCCACGGTCAGCTCGCCCATGAGGCGCTGCCCGATGGAGCGGCCGAGGCCCTTCTCCGGGTCGCTCATCATGTGGCGGTCCGCGGGGTGGATCCAGGCGGGGACGTCGTGGGCACCGCACACCGGGACGACCGAGGCGACATGGTCGACGTGCCCGTGGGTGAGGACGACGGCGACGGGCTTGAGCCGATGCTTCCTGAGCGTTTCCTCGACGCCGGGGGCCGCCTGGTGGCCCGGGTCGACGATCACGCACTCCTCGCCTGCGGCCGGGGCGACCAGATAGCAATTGGTCCCCCAGGCCCCGGCGGGGAACCCGGCAATAAGCACATTCGTCCTTAATGATCGACCAGCAGAATTCCAGCAGTGGACCGGCGGGGACTCCCTGGCGGGAAACCCGGCCGGTACAGAGCCTACCGGCGGCACTCCGGTCACAGCGAACCCGTATACGGTACGGGCACACCCCGCAACCCCGGTCCGCCATGGACCAGACGGCACGAGGAGACGACCCGGTGGTCAGTAACGAGCAGCGGCGGCGGCAGCTCGCCCGGGAGAAGTTCCAGCGGCAGCAGGAGCGCCGCGAGGCGGCCCGGCGCAAGGCGCGCCGCCGGAACGCGGTGATCGCCGCGGGCCTCGCCGTGGTGCTCGCGGCGGGCGCGACGGCCTACGCCACGGGCGCGCTGTCCGGCGACGGCAAGAAGGACACCACGGACGCGGCGGCACCGGACAGCTCCACGCCGCCGAGCAAGGGCCCGGACCCGTGCGCCAAGGCGGCCCCCGGCTCCCCCTCCGCCAAGTCGTGGAAGTCGGAGCCCGCGATGGCCGTCGACAAGTCGGCCTCGTACGCGATGGATCTGAAGACGACGTGCGGCGGCATCGACATCAAGCTCGACGCCGAGAAGGCGCCGCACACGGTGAACTCGTTCAACTTCCTGGCCGGCGAGGGGTTCTACGACCACAGCCCGTGCCACCGGCTCACCACCGCCGGCATCTACGTCCTCCAGTGCGGCGACCCCAAGGGCAACGGCACGGGCGGTTCGGGCTACACGATCCCGGACGAGAACCTCAAGGATCCCCGGATCAAGGACGGCATCTATCCGGCGGGCACGGTCGCGATGGCCAACACCGGTCAGCCGGACTCCGGTGGCAGCCAGTTCTTCCTGGTCTACCAGGACAGCAAGCTGGACCCGAAGTACACCCCCGTCGGCACCATCGGCACCGAGGGCATGAAGGTGCTCAAGAAGATCGCCGGCGCCGGTGTGCAGGGCGGTGCCCCCGACGGCGCTCCCAACGCGAGCGTCGTCATCGACAAGGCGACGGTGACCAAGTCCTGAGGCCCGCCCGGGTCTTCCGCCGTCCGCCGCGCCTCCCGCCGTGCCACGGGGCCCGATCCCCGCTCCGTACGGCGAAATTTCGGTCGCGCGGGATACGGACAGCCGGGCCACCGGTCGCCTATGTTGGCGTTGTGTAGGGTGCCTGATCCGACGGCTGCCCGCACCCGAACGATCAAGCCGTCGGACCGGTCAGGGCGCGGCCCTGCCGGAACAACTGTGGACGATGCCCGAGGGGCCGCGCACCGGCCCCGGCATCATGTGGAGGAGGCGCTGTGAGCAGCGACCCATGGGGCCGCGTCGATGAGACGGGGACTGTGTACGTGCGTACCGCCGACGGCGAGCAGGTCGTCGGCTCGTGGCAGGCGGGTTCCCCCGAGGAGGCACTCGCCTACTTCGAGCGCAAGTACGAGGGCCTGGTCGTCGAGATCGGCCTCCTCGAGCGCCGGGTCAGGACCACCGACCTGTCGGCCAAGGACGCGATGACCGCGATCGACCACCTGCGCACGCAGGTCGACGAGCACCACGCGGTCGGCGATCTGGACGCGCTGCGCGTCCGGCTCGACAAGCTCGTGGCCACGGTCGAGACGCGCCGCGAGGAGCGCAAGGCCGCGAAGGCGAAGCAGTCCGACGAGGCCCGTACGGCGAAGGAGGCGCTGGTCGCCGAGGCCGAGGAGCTGGCCGCGAGCGAGCAGTGGCGGTCGGCCGGCGAGCGGCTGCGCGCCCTGGTCGACACCTGGAAGGGCCTGCCGCGGCTGGACCGCAAGGCGGACGACGAGCTGTGGCACCGCTTCTCGCACGCCCGCTCGGCGTTCTCCAAGCGGCGCAAGGCGCACTTCGCGTCGCTGGACGCCCAGCGCGAGGAGGCCCGCAAGGCCAAGGAGAAGCTGGTCGCCGAGGCCGAGTCGCTCTCCGGCTCCACCGACTGGGGCCCGACGGCCGCGCGTTACCGCGACCTGATGGCCGACTGGAAGGCCGCGGGCCGTGCGCAGCGCGAGGCGGAGGACGAGCTGTGGGCCCGCTTCCGCGGCGCGCAGGACGTCTTCTTCCAGGCGCGCAGCGAGGTGTTCGCCGAGCGCGACGCCGAGCAGCAGGTCAACCTCACCCGCAAGGAGGAGCTGGTCGCCGAGGCCGAGAAGCTGCTCCCGGTGACGGACCTCAAGGCGGCGCGGGCGGCGTTCCGTTCGATCAACGAGCGCTGGGAGGCCGTGGGTCATGTGCCGCGGGACGCCCGGCCGAAGATCGAGGGCCGGATGCACACCGTCGAGCGCGCGCTCCAGGAGGCCGAGGAGAGCGAGTGGCGGCGCACCAACCCGGAGGCCCGGGCGCGTGCGGCCGGTCTGACCGGGCAGTTGCAGGCCGCGGTCGACAAGCTCCAGGAGCAGGCGGACAAGGCGCGTGCCGCGGGCAACGACGCCAAGGCCGACAAGCTCACCAAGGAGCTGGAGGGCCGCAAGGCCCTGCTGGACCAGGCGCTGAAGGGCCTGGAGGAGTTCGGCGGCTGACCGCCTGACGCGTGAAGTAAGGGGCTCCGGCTATGGCCGGAGCCCCTTACTCGTGGCGTGGTGACTCTGTGCGGCTACGGCCTGCGCGCCGAGGTCACGCGGTAGACGTCGTAGACGCCCTCCACGCCCCGCACCGCCTTGAGGACGTGCCCGAGGTGCTTGGGGTCGCCCATCTCGAAGGTGAAGCGCGAGGTGGCCACCCGGTCGCGGGAGGTCTGCACGGCGGCCGAGAGGATGTTGACGTGCTGGTCGGACAGGACGCGGGTGACGTCCGACAGCAGCCGGGACCGGTCCAGCGCCTCGACCTGGATGGCGACGAGGAAGACCGACGACTGGGTGGGCGCCCACTCGACCTCGAGGATCCGCTCGGGCTGCTGCGAGAGCGAGTCGACGTTGACGCAGTCGGCGCGGTGCACCGAGATGCCGTTGCCCCGGGTGACGAAGCCGATGATCGGGTCGCCCGGCACCGGCGTACAACAGCGGGCCAGCTTCACCCACACGTCGTCGACGCCCTTGACGACGACACCCGGGTCCGCGCTGGAACGCCGCTTCGAGCGGCTGCGGATGGGCGCGGACTCCTCGATGTCCTCGGTGGCCGCGTCCTCCCCGCCGAGGGCCTGGACGAGCTTCTGCACGACGCCCTGCGCGGCGACGTGGCCCTCGCCGATGGCGGCGTAGAGGGAGGAGATGTCGGGGTAGCGCATCTCGTGCGCGAGGGTGACGAGCGAGTCGCCGGTGAGGATCCGCTGGATCGGCAGGTTCTGCTTGCGCATGGCACGCGCGATGGCGTCCTTGCCCTGCTCGATGGCCTCGTCGCGGCGCTCCTTGGAGAACCAGGCACGGATCTTGTTGCGGGCACGCGGTGACTTGACGAAGCCGAGCCAGTCGCGGGACGGGGCGGCGCCGGCGGCCTTGGAGGTGAAGACCTCGACCAGATCGCCGTTGTCCAGGGTCGATTCGAGGGGCACGAGCCGGCCGTTGACCCGGGCGCCTATGGTGCGGTGGCCGACCTCGGTGTGGACGGCGTAGGCGAAGTCGACCGGGGTGGCCCCGGCCGGGAGCGCTATGACATCGCCCTTGGGCGTGAAGACGAAGACCTCGTTGCGCGAGAGGTCGAAGCGCAGGGACTCCAGGAACTCCCCCGGGTCCTCGGTCTCCTTCTGCCAGTCCAGCAACTGCCGCAGCCAGGCCATGTCATTGACGGTGTCCTGGTTCTTCCCGGCGTTCTTCGGCACGTCGGTGCGGACCTTGGAGGCCCCGGCGACGGCTTCCTGCTTGTACTTCCAGTGCGCGGCGATGCCGTACTCCGCGCGCCGGTGCATGTCGAAGGTGCGGATCTGCAGCTCGACGGGCTTGCCGCTGGGACCTATGACCGTCGTGTGCAGCGACTGGTACATGTTGAACTTCGGCATCGCGATGTAGTCCTTGAACCGCCCCGGGACCGGGTTCCACCGGGCGTGGACGGTGCCGAGCGCCGCGTAGCAGTCGCGGACGGTGTCGACGAGGACGCGGATGCCCACCAGGTCGTAGATCTCGGCGAAGTCGCGGCCCCGCACGATCATCTTCTGGTAGACGCTGTAGTAGTGCTTCGGGCGGCCGGTGACGGTGGCCTTGATCCGGGCGGCGCGCAGGTCGGCCTGGACCTCGTCGGTGACGATCGCCAGGTATTCGTCACGCTTGGGGGCGCGCTCGGCGACGAGGCGGACGATCTCGTCGTACATCTTGGGGTAGAGGATCGCGAAGGCGAGGTCCTCCAGCTCCCACTTGATGGTGTTCATGCCCAGCCGGTGCGCCAGCGGGGCGTAGATCTCCAGCGTCTCGCGGGCCTTCTTCTCCTGCTTCTCCCGCTTGAGGTAGCGCATGGTGCGCATGTTGTGCAGGCGGTCGGCGAGCTTGATGACCAGGACGCGCGGGTCCTTGGCCATGGCGACGACCATCTTGCGCACGGTCTCGGCCTGCGCGGCCTCGCCGAACTTGACCCGGTCGAGCTTGGTGACGCCGTCCACCAGCAGGGCGACCTGGTCGCCGAAGTCACGGCGCAGGGTGTCCAGGCCGTACTCGGTGTCCTCGACGGTGTCGTGCAGCAGGCCCGCCATCAGCGTGGCGGGGTCCATGCCCAGCTCGGCGAGGATCGTGGTCACCGCGAGGGGGTGCGTGATGTACGGGTCCCCGCTCTTGCGCTTCTGCCCCCGGTGCCAGCGCTCGGCGACCTGATAGGCCCGCTCGATCTGCCGCAGGGTCGCGGTGTCGGCCTTGGGGTCGTTGCCGCGCACGACGCGCAGCAGCGGTTCCAGCACCGGGTTGTACGGGCTGGAGCGCTGGACGCCCAGGCGGGCGAGGCGGGCACGTACGCGGCTGGAGGAGCCGGAGCGCGGGGCGGGTCCCTGCGGGGCGGTGGGCCGGACGGGTGACGCGCCGGCGGGCGCGACGGCCGCCTTGCCGGTGCCGTCGGCGGGCTGCGCGCCGGGCATGACCTCGGAAGGCTTGGGGGCCTTGGGTCCGGTGGGGGCCGTGCGGTCCGCGGGCTCAGGCGCGCTGTCGGGGCGGCCCTGGGGCGTGCCCGTGCCCGCCGCGGCCTCGGGAGACGGCTTGTCCTGCTGTGCGGCGGTGAGCGGCTGGGCCTCGTCTGGCAAGAGCACTCCTCATGCGGGTCCGGCCCCCCGTTCAGGTCCGGACTGCCATGGTATCGAGCCGGGCGGCGTGACTGCCGCGCGCCCGGGTGGTGACAGGGGAAAACGCGGGGCGGGCACCGGATCTTCCCGGTGCCCGCCCCGCGTCGTCGTGCGCGACGCCCTCTCCCCTGCGGGTCAGAGCGTGATCAATGCCTCCAGCGGTGCGCCGCCGAGGCCCTCGGCCAGCCGCTGCCGGCCGTCGAGGAAGCCGAGCTCCATCAGCACGGCGACGCCCGCGACCTCGGCACCGGCCCGGCGGATCAGCTGGAGCGCCGCCTCCGCCGTGCCACCGGTGGCCAGCACGTCGTCGATGACGAGCACCCGGTCGTCCGGGCCCACCGCGTCGGCGTGCATCTCGATCTCGGCGGTGCCGTACTCCAGCTCGTACGTCTGCGCGAGGCAGGCGCCGGGGAGCTTGCCGGCCTTGCGTACGGGGATGAAGCCGACCCCGGCGCGGACGGCGGCCGGGGCGCCCAGGATGAACCCGCGGGCCTCCAGGCCGACGACCTTGGTCGCGCCGAGGCGCTCGCAGAGCCCGGCGAAGGTGTCGGTGAGCAGGCCGAACGCCTCGGCGTCCGCGAGCAGCGGGGTGATGTCCTTGAACATCACGCCCGGCTTCGGGTAGTCCGGCACATCGTGGATGCGCGCCAACAGCGCCTCACGCAGCTTCTCGTCGGTCATGCCGACCTCCACGGTGCTCATCGGCGCTTCCCCGAGGGACGGCCGCGGCCGCCGCGGTTGCGGGGCGTGGCCTGGCGGACGATTCCGGCCGGGGCGGCGTCCTCGGGCTCCTCACCGACGGTCCCGGCGTCCTGCGGCTCGCCCTCGCCGGACTCCGCCTTGGCGGTCGCTGCGGCGCGCTTGGCGGCCACCCGCTTGGCCAGGGCCCGCATCTGCGGGTCGCGCTCCTTGAGGTCGGCGACCAGCGGGGTGGCGATGAAGATCGAGGAGTACGCGCCGGCCGCGAGGCCGACGAAGAGGGCGAGGGAGATGTCGTTGAGCATGCCCGCGCCCAGGAAGCCGCCGCCGATGAAGAGCAGGCCGGCGACCGGCAGCAGCGCCACGACGGTGGTGTTGATGGAACGCACCAGGGTGCCGTTGAGGCTGCGGTTGGCGATCTCGCTGTAGGTCCAGCGGGTCTGCTTGGTGATGTCCTTCGAGCTCTCCTTCAGACCGTCGAAGACGACGACGGTGTCGTAGAGGGAGTAACCGAGGATGGTCAGCAGACCGATCACGGTGCCCGGGGTGACCTCGAAGCCCACCAGGGCGTACACGCCGACGGTGATGGTGAGGTCGTGGATCAGGGCGATGAGGGCGGCGACGGCCATCCGCCACTCGAAGGCGATCGCGAGGTAGATCACCACGAGGATCATGAAGACCGCCAGGCCCGTCCAGGCCTTGTTGGCGATCTGGTCACCCCAGCTGGGGCCGACGATATCGGCGTTGATCTTGTTCAGCGGGACGTCGAGCTTCTTGGCCAGCGCCGCCTGGGTCGTCCGCGACTGCTCGGTGGACAGCTCGCTGACCTGGACGCGCAGCGTCTTGTTGCCGAGCTTCTGGACGATGGCGGGGTGGCCGGAGGCGTCCTGTGCCGTCCGCTGGGCCTGCTCGGCCGAGACGGAGGTGGTGGGCGTGGTGAAGACCGCGCCGCCGGAGAACTCGATGCCCATGTTCAGGCCGCGCACGGCCAGGCCGACGATCGCCGTGATCGTGATGAGGATCGAGATGCCGTACCAGATCTTCCGCTTGCCGACGAAGTCGTAGCCGACCTCACCGCGGTAGAGCCGGGCGCCGAGGTTGCCGAGTTTCGACATCTCACGCCTCCTTGGGGTCGACGGGGGCGGAGGGGCGGCGGCGGGAGGCCCGCAGCGGCGGCTTGGCGCCGAGCCGCTTGGGGTCGAGCCCGGACCAAGGATGGCCGCTGGCGAAGAACTTGCGGCGCGCGAGGAGCGTCATGAGCGGCTTGGTGAAGAGGAAGACCACGACGACGTCGAGGAGCGTGGTCAGACCGAGGGTGAACGCGAAGCCCTGGACCTTGCCGACGGTGACGATGAAGAGCACCGCGGCGGCGAGGAAGGACACGAAGTCGGAGACCAGGATGGTGCGGCGGGCACGCGGCCAGCCCCGCTCGACGGCCGGGCGCAGCGAGCGGCCCTCCCGGATCTCGTCACGGATGCGTTCGAAGTAGACGATGAAGGAGTCGGCGGTGATACCGATCGCGACGATCGCACCGCAGACCGCCGGCAGGTTCAGCGCGAAGCCGATGGCCTGTCCCAGCAACACCATGATCACGTAGGTGAGGACGGCGGAGCACAGGAGGCTGGCGAGGGCGACGAGCGCGAGCCCGCGGTAGTACGCCACCAGGTAGATGATGACCAGGGCGAGGCCGATGGCACCGGCGATGAGACCGGCGCGCAGCTGCTCGCCGCCGAGCGCCGCGGTGACGGTCGTCTCGGTCTCGACGCTGAAGGACAGCGGCAGGGCACCGTAGGACAGCACGTTGGCCAGGTCCTGGGCGCTCTGCTGGGTGAAGCCGCCGGAGATCTCCGCCTGGCCGCCGTTGATCGAGCTGGAGACGGAGGGGTCGGAGACGACCTCGCCGTCCAGGACGATCGCGAACTGGTTCTGCGGGGACTGCTTGCTGGCCAGCTGGCCGGTCACGTCGGCGAACTTCTTGGAGCCGCCGGAGGTGAACTTCAGCTGGACGAGCCAGCCGCGGCCCTGCTGGCTGTCGAAGACGGCCGAGGCGCTGCTGACGCCGGTGCCCTCCACGGACACCGGGCCGAGGATCTCCTTGGCGGAGCCGTCCTTCTTGCACGCGGCGATCATGTCGGTCGCCGCGGAGCGCGCGGCGGCCTCGCTCGCGTTGGAGCGGCCCTCCTTGGTGGAGCAGTCGAGCGCGTCGAGCTTCTTCTGGAGCGCGGCGACGTCGGCGGGGGCCGGCGAGGGGGTGCTGTCCTTCTTGGACTTGTCGTCCTTCTTGGCACCCTTGTCGTCCGTGCCCGCCGAGGCGGAGGCGCTCGGGGTGGTGGCGGCGTCGGCCTTCAGGGCGTCGGTGACGGCGCGGCCCTGCGTGCTCGCGGACGGGGAGGGGGAGCCGGACGGCTTGTTCTTGTCGTCCTTGCTCTTGTCACCGCCCTTGTCCTTGCCCCCGGCGGAGGGGCTGGCGGCGGGCTCGGGCGTCTTGGCACCGGGGGCCACGCTCAGCACGGGCCGGAAGCCCAGCTTGGCGGTCGTGCCGACCTGCTGCCGGGCCTGCTCGGCGTTCGTCCCCTTGGGGATGTTCACGACGATGTGGTCGCGGCCCTGCGTCTGAACCTCGGCCTCGGTGACACCGAGGCCGTTGACACGCCGCTCGATGATGCCGACGGCCGTGTTCATGTTGGTGTCATTGATCGCATTGGGCTTGCCGGGTTCGTTCTTGGCCTTCAGCGTGAAGCTGGTGCCACCAGCGAGGTCGATGCCCAGCCGCGGGGTGGTGCGCCCGGAGGCGAACATTCCCCCGGTGAGCGCCACCATGGCGATCAGGATCAGGGCCAGGACGCGGCCCGGCCTGCCCTGGCCGCCCGGGGACCTGCGGCCCTTCTTCGGTGCTGCCACCTTGTCGTTTCTCCCTGTCCAACCGCCCGGCGTCGGAGGTTTCCCGGACGGCCACGAAGTGTTGTGGGGACCTGCCCCCGCCGGAGCCTAGACCGAAAGGGAACCGCGGCGCACTGATCGGTGAGTGCTCCGCGGTTCCCGGGTGGTGCTACTTGGCGTCGGTGTCGCCCGGCTTGCCGTCCCGCTCGGCGTCCCCGGCCTCGGCCGTGCCCGCCTCGTCGGCCTTCTCGCCCTTGTCGGCCTTGCCCTCGGCGGGGGTCTCCTTGCCGAGGTCGATCTTCTTCTCGGCCGGGGTGTCGGTCAGCGACGAGGCGTCGTCCGGGACGACAGGGGTCTCGGACTCGTCGGGCTCGATGCCGTGGACGATGCGGTTGTACTCCTCGTCCTGGAGGACGGCGCCGATGGAGTTCTTCGCGTAGATGGCGTGCACACCAGGGGCGATCTCGAGGAGGACCGAGTCGTCGTTGACCTCCTTGACGGTGGCGTACATCCCGCCGATCGTCCGCACGCCGGTGCCCGGCTGCATCTGGTCGCGCATCTGGGCCGCCTGGCGCTGCTTGTTCTTGGCCGACCGGGTCATCAGGAACATGGCCCCGATAAGCACGATGAACGGCAGGAGAGTCATGATATTCACGGGACGGGGTTTCCTTCACACGACCACGGAGGCGCGGCCTGGTCTACGGGGGTGGTATGCCGCACCGATACGGACGGCATCGGCGGAGTCTAAGCGAGTCCGCGCCTAGGGAACAACGCTCAGCATGGCACCGGGGTTCCTGACCGGACCAGCCCACGCGCCGTCACGCGTCGAACAGCCCCGGTCCCGCGGCACCGCCCGCCGGCCGCCGCGGCGCCTCCAGCCCGAGGTGTGCCCAGGCCGCGGGCGTGGCGATACGGCCCCTGGGCGTGCGGGCCAGCAGCCCTTCCCGGACGAGGAAGGGCTCGGCGACCTCCTCGACGGTCTCACGCTCCTCGCCCACGGCGACGGCCAGGGTGGAGAGGCCGACCGGGCCGCCGCCGAAGAGCT
The DNA here is from genome assembly GCF_042895325.1 of Streptomyces sp. NPDC001407. Lineage (NCBI taxonomy): Bacteria > Bacillati > Actinomycetota > Actinomycetes > Kitasatosporales > Streptomycetaceae > Streptomyces > Streptomyces sp. NPDC001407. Next base: position 75,361 of record NZ_JBIAWF010000009.1, on the reverse strand, counting down.
TGAGCAGCGCGGTCAGCACGGCGCGGTCCAGCCGGTCGAGGCCGCGGGCGTCGACCTCGTAGACATCGAGTGCCTGTGCGGCGACCTCCCGGGTGATGACACCGTCGGCCTTGACCTGGGCGTAGTCACGGACGCGGCGCAGGAGGCGGTTGGCGATGCGGGGGGTGCCCCGGGAGCGACCGGCGATCTCGGCGGCGCCCTCGGCGTCGGTCTCGACGTCGAGCAGGCGCGCCGAGCGGTGGATGACGCGCTCCAGCTCGGCGGGGGCGTAGAACTCCATGTGGCCGGTGAAGCCGAAGCGGTCGCGCAGCGGGGGCGGCAGCAGCCCGGCCCGGGTGGTCGCGCCGACGAGGGTGAAGGGCGGCAGCTCCAGGGGGATGGCGGTGGCGCCGGGGCCCTTGCCGACGATGACGTCGACCCGGAAGTCCTCCATCGCCATGTAGAGCATCTCCTCGGCGGGCCGGGACATGCGGTGGATCTCGTCGAGGAAGAGCACCTCGCCCTCGGTGAGGGAGGACAGGATGGCGGCGAGGTCGCCGGCGTGCTGGATGGCGGGGCCGGAGGTGATGCGGATGGGGGCGCCCATCTCGGCCGCGATGATCATCGAGAGGGTGGTCTTGCCGAGCCCGGGGGCGCCGGACAGCAGGACGTGGTCGGCCGTGGCCTGCCGGGCGCGCGCGGCCTTCAGGACGAGGTCGAGCTGCTCCCGCACGCGCTCCTGGCCGACGAACTCACCGAGGTCCTTCGGGCGCAGGGCGGCCTCGACGGCCTGGTCCTCGCCGTCGGCGGTGGTGCCGACCAGCCGGTCGGCTGCGGCGGGTGCGGGGTCGTCTTCCCAGTTCACGGGTGGTGCCTCACGATTCGTGGCGGTCGGGGTCCGGGGTGCTTCCGGGCCGGGGCGGCGAGCGTGCCCCGGCGGCCGGTCACCGGGCCCGGTTCAGGGTCTGGAGGGCCGCGCGCAGCAGCTGCCCGACCTGGGGCACGCCGCCCGCGGCCACCGTCGCCTCGGCCTGGGGTGCCACGGCCGACACGGCCTCGTCCGCCTCGCGCGCGGCATAGCCCAGGCCGACGAGCGCCGCGTGCAGCTGCTCGCGCCAGCCCGCGGCCCCCGGGGCGGCCGCCGCCGATCCCGCGACCGCGGCGGAGCCGACCGGCTCGCCGAGGCGGTCCTTGAGCTCCAGCAGCAGCTTCTGCGCGCCCTTCTTGCCGATGCCGGGCACGGCGGTGAGCGCCTTCTCGTCGCCGGTGGAGACCGCGCGGCGCAGGGCGTCCGGGGAGTGCACGGCGAGCATGGCCTGGGCCAGGCGCGGGCCGACGCCGCTGGCGGTCTGGAGCAGCTCGAAGACCTGCCGCTCGTCGTCGTCGGCGAAGCCGTAGAGGGTCAGGGAGTCCTCGCGCACCACGAGGGAGGTCGCAAGCTTGGCCTCCTGGCCGATGCGCAGGCCGGAGAGGGTGTTCGGGGTGCACAGGACGGCCATGCCGATGCCGCCGACCTGGACGACGGCGGTGTCGGGGGCCAGGGCCGCGACCGGCCCGGTGACGAAGGCGATCATGCGGTGCCCTTCAGGTTTCGTACGTCCGCGTCCCGCGGGCGCGTGGTGCGGCGGTGGGCGGCGACGGCCTCCTGGAGGCGGTTGGTCGCGGGAGCCCGCCAGATGTGACAGATGGCGAGGGCGAGGGCATCCGCGGCGTCGGCCGGCTTGGGCGGCGCGTCGAGCCGGAGCAGGCGGGTGACCATGGCACCGACCTGCGCCTTGTCGGCCCGGCCCGAGCCGGTGACGGCGGCCTTGACCTCGCTGGGGGTGTGCAGGGCGACGGGCAGGCCGCGGCGGGCCGCGCAGAGCATGGCCACGGCGCTGGCCTGCGCGGTGCCCATCACCGTGCTCACGTTGTGCTGGCTGAAGACCCGCTCCACGGCCACGCATTCGGGGCGGTGCTCGTCCAGCCACTGCTCGATGCCGCGCTCGACGAGGACGAGGCGCTCGGCGATGGGCGCTTCGGCGGGCGTCCGGACGACGCCCACGCCGAGCATGCGCAGTGGCCGTCCGGCGACGCCGTCGACCACGCCGATGCCGCACCGGGTCAGCCCCGGGTCGACCCCCAGCACCCGCATCGCGTGCCCTCCCCTTCGCCGTACGGCCGTGTGTTCCCGCTGCCGTCGCAGGCTATCGGCTGCCACTGACAACGGCGGATCACGCCGACGGGCCGACGGGTGGTGTCCCGTCGGCCCGTCGGTGAGCCCGTCGCGCGCCTGTGCGTCAGGCGTCGACCTTGGCCATGACCTCGTCGGAGACGTCGAAGTTGGCGAAGACGTTCTGCACGTCGTCGCTGTCCTCGAGCGCGTCGATCAGCTTGAAGATCTTGCGCGCGCCTTCCTCGTCGAGCTCCACCTGCATGGTGGGGACGAAGTTGGCCTCGGCGGAGTCGTAGTCGATGCCCTGCTCCTGGAGCGCGCTGCGGACCGCGACCAGGTCCGTGGCCTCGCTGAGGACCTCGAAGGTCTCGCCGAGGTCGTTGACCTCCTCGGCGCCCGCGTCCAGGACCGCGCCGAGGACGTCGTCCTCGGTGAGCTCGCCCTTGGGGACGATGACGACGCCCTTGCGGTTGAAGAGGTAGGACACCGAGCCGGGGTCGGCCATGGAGCCGCCGTTGCGGGTCATGGCGACGCGCACGTCGGAGGCGGCGCGGTTGCGGTTGTCGGTGAGGCACTCGATGAGCACGGCGACACCGTTCGGGCCGTAGCCCTCGTACATGATCGTCTCGTAGTCGGCGCCGCCCGCCTCGAGACCGGCGCCGCGCTTGACGGCGCTGTCGATGTTCTTGTTCGGGACCGAGCTCTTCTTCGCCTTCTGGATGGCGTCGAACAGCGTCGGGTTGCCGGCCGGGTCGGCGCCGCCGGTGCGGGCGGCGACCTCGATGTTCTTGATCATCTTCGCGAAGAGCTTGCCGCGCTTGGCGTCGATCACGGCCTTCTTGTGCTTAGTCGTAGCCCATTTAGAGTGGCCGGACATCCGCCTGTCTCCTTCGCGTAACCAAATTCTGAACGAACGACTGTGATCCTACCGGGATCGGCCGACCGGTCTCCCAACGCCCACCCTCACGCGGCGGTGGCGCACACGCCCTTGTCGCCCGGGACGAGCTCCGCGCGGGCGTGGTTCCGGGCGATCTCCACGAACAGCGCGTGCACGCGGTGGTCGCCGGTGAGCTCCGGGTGGAAGGACGTCGCCAGCACATTGCCCTGCCGCACGGCGACGGTGTGGCCGCCGTAGGTGGCGAGCACCTCGACGGACGCGCCGACGGACTCGACCCAGGGGGCGCGGATGAAGACGCCCTCGACGGGGCCGCCCTCGATGCCGGCCACCTCGACGGACGCCTCGAAGGACTCGTTCTGGCGGCCGAAGGCGTTGCGGCGCACGATCATGTCGATGCCGCCCAGGGTCTCCTGGTCCTCGCGGCCGTCCAGGAGCTTGTCCGCGACCATGATCATGCCGGCGCAGGTGCCGTAGACGGGCAGCCCGGCCCGTACGCGCTCGCGCAGCGGCTCCAGCATGCCGAAGGCGACGGCCAGCTTGGACATGGTGGTGGACTCCCCGCCGGGGATCACCAGGCCGTCGAGGCCGTCGAGTTCCTCGGGGCGGCGGACCGGGCGCGCGACGGCGTCGGCCGCGGCGAGGGCGATCAGGTGCTCGCGGACGTCACCCTGGAGGGCGAGTACGCCGATGACGGGGAGGTCGGCGGTGGACACGGTGGATACCTCTCAGCACGGGACGGCCGGTGGGCGGCCCGCAGCCGCGGGCCGCCCACCGGTTCGGGACGACGGGATTACCAGCCGCGGTTGGCGTAGCGCTCGGCCTCGGGGAGGGTGTCGCAGTTGATGCCGACCATGGCCTCACCCAGGTTGCGCGAGACGTCCGCGATGACGCTCGGGTCGTCGTAGAACGTGGTGGCCTTCACGATGGCCGCGGCGCGCTTGGCCGGGTCACCGGACTTGAAGATGCCGGAGCCGACGAACACGCCCTCCGCACCGAGCTGGCGCATCAGCGCGGCGTCGGCGGGGGTGGCGACACCACCGGCGGAGAACAGCACGACCGGCAGCTTGCCGAGCTCGGCGACCTCCTTGACGAGCTCGTACGGGGCGCGCAGCTCCTTGGCGGCGGCGTACAGCTCGTTGTTGTCGTAACCGCGCAGGCGGGCGATCTCGCCCTTGATCTGACGCAGGTGACGCACGGCCTCGACGACGTTGCCGGTGCCGGCCTCGCCCTTCGAGCGGATCATGGCCGCGCCCTCGGCGATGCGGCGCAGCGCCTCGCCCAGGTTGGTGGCACCGCAGACGAAGGGGGTGGTGAAGGCCCACTTGTCGCTGTGGTTGACCTCGTCGGCCGGGGTGAGGACCTCGGACTCGTCGATGTAGTCGACACCGAGGGACTGGAGCACCTGGGCCTCGACGAAGTGCCCGATGCGGGACTTGGCCATCACCGGGATCGAGACGGCGTTGATGATGCCGTCGATCATGTCCGGGTCGGACATCCGGGCCACGCCGCCGTCCTTGCGGATGTCCGCGGGGACCCGCTCCAGGGCCATGACCGCGACAGCGCCCGCGTCCTCGGCGATCTTGGCTTCCTCGGGCGTGACGACGTCCATGATCACACCGCCCTTGAGCTGCTCGGCCATGCCGCGCTTGACGCGCGCGGTGCCGGTCTCGGGGGTGGTGGGGCTGGGGGACGTGCTGGACACGTTGTGACCTCGCTATCAAGGGCGGTGATGCTGCTCCCTCATACAAGCGGCCACCCCGGCCCGGGAAAAAGGGCCAATTCGAGGACGGTGGCTTGTCGGCCGCCGGTGACCGGTGGTTTCGCCCAGGTCGGGGGGTGGGGCGTGGGTCGGGGCGGGCGGGCCGCCCCTGAACAGTGGCCAGGGGCCGAGCGTGGCCCGAGTCGGTGGCGCGGGGGCTCGCGAGCCGACGACGGGCGGGCCCGGGCAGCCGGGCGCGGGACGGGCGGAGGCTGGCGGGGCGACGGCCCACGGGCGGACCCAGGCGACCGGGCACCGGAAGGACGGAAGCTGGCGGGGCGACACCCCACAGGCGGGCCCCGGCGGCCGGGCGCCGAAGGGCGGAGGCTGGCGGGACGACGGCCCACAGGCGGACCCGGGCAGCCGGGCACCGGAAGGACGGAAGCTGGCGGGACGACACCCCACAGGCGAACCCGGCCAGCCGGGCACCGGAAGGACGGAAGCTGGCGGGACGACACCCCACAGGCGAACCCGGCCAGCCGGACGCCGGAAGGACCGAAGCTGGCGGGACGACACCCCACAGGCGAACCCGGCCAGCCGGACGCCGGACGGGCGGTCAGCCGCGAACAGCCGCAGCCCGAGGCGGCCGCGAGCGGAGGCCAAGCGGGCCGATCGGTCACGAACAGCTATGAACGGCCAGAACGGCCACGGAATCTCCCGGATCTCCCGGTCGGTCGCGGACAGCCGCCGGTGCCGTCCTGGCCAACCGACTGATCGGGACCACCCCGATCAGTCGCGGGCTCCGTCGCCCAGGGCGACGGGCGGCTCGTCGTCCATCTCGAAGGCGAGGGGGAAGGGCGCGTGGCCCGCCAGCCGGAACCACCGCACCACCCGGTGCGTACGGACCGCCCGGGCCGCGCGGACCGCGTCGTTGTGGAAGCGCCGGGCCATAGGCACTCTGCGGACGGCCGCCGTCAGCTCGCCTAGCGACTCCTCGCCACCCGGCGCCGCCCGCACCGCCTCGACCTGCGGCACCTCGGCGAACACCGCGCGCAGCGCCTGGCTCAACTCGCTCTCGGCGACCTCGCGGTGCTCCTCCTCGGCCTGCCGGGCCGCGTGCGCGGCCTGGTAGAGCACGATCGAGGCGGCCGGATCGAGGACCCCGGCCGTGGCCAGTTCCTGGGCGACCGAGGCGCGCCGCAGCAACTGGGCGTCCAGCGCGGCCCGCGCGGCGTCGATACGGCTGTGCAGGCGGTCCAGCCGGCCGGCGGTCCAGCTCAGATAGACGCCGATGACGACGAGCGCGGCGACGATCCAGATCACAGTGGTCACGCCGGCCCACGTTACCGCTCACCGCGGGGCCGGCTCCGCGCCCGGCCTCCACCCACGGGTGGACACGGCCACGCGCGGACGTCCACCCGGATCTCTACCCTGGCTCCGATCCGCCTCCACCCGGGCCGCACCTACCTTCGGGATCAGGACGCCGCACCCACGGAGGCACCCATGGAACCGCGCTCCAAGCGAGCCCTGCTCGTCCCCCTGGCCGTCGACATCGCGCTCCCGCTCGCGCTGTATTACGCGATGCGGGCACAGGGAGCGGCCCAGTGGCAGGCCCTTCTGATCAGCGGCGTGGTCCCGGCGGCACACGCGCTCGGCACGGCCGTCGTCCGCCGACGCCTGGAGTTCTTCGACGTCTTCGTCGTCGGGCTGCTCGCCCTCTCGGCCGCGACCTCACTGATCAGCGGGAATCCACGGGTGCTGTTGCTGAAGGACGCGGCCCTGCCGGCGCTGCTGGGTATATGGATCCTGGCCACGCTCTTCATGGCACGGCCCTTCGCCTTCCGGCTCGGTGAACGGCTGCGCGCCGGAGCGGCGGTGGAGGCCGCCGAGCGCGCCTGGCACGAGATGCCGGAGTACCGCACGGCACTGCGCGGGCTGACCACCCTGTGGGGCTGTGTCCAGCTTCTCGACGCGGCCCTGAGCACGGTGCTGGCGTTGACGCTGCCGGTCGACGTGGTGCCGCTCACCGGGCGAATAGAGTCCTTCACCCTGCTGGGCCTGGTGATCGTGGCCACGGTGCGGCACAGCAAGCGCTTCCGGGCCGTGCACGGGCAGTCCCTGTTCGGCACGGCCGGGACCGGCGCCCGGGAGCACCTGGAAGAGGCTCCGAGCAAGGTCTGAGCGCGGGCGGGCCCTGGTGCGCAGGGCCCGCCGTCGCTCAGGTCGTCCGCTCAGTCCCTCGCCAGCCCGAAGCGGGCGAAGAGGCCGGTGCGTTCGTCGGCGGCGACCGAGGCCGCGCCGGCCGTCACCGTCTCGTAGACGGCCAGGATGTCCGCGCCGACCCTCGACCAGTCGAAGCGGCGTACGTGCTTGCTGCCCCGCTCGCTGAGCCCGGCCCGGTGCGCCGGGTCGCCCAGCAGCCGTACGGTGGCGGCGGCCAGCGCGTCCGCGTCCTCGTTGGCGAACAGCTCACCCGCCGACCCCTGGTCGAGGACCTGCGCGAAGGCGTCCAGGTCGCTGGCGAGGACGACCGCGCCCGCGGACATCGCCTCCACGAGGATGATGCCGAAGGACTCGCCGCCGGTGTTCGGCGCCACGTAGACATCGACGCTGCGCAGCAGCCGTGCCTTGTCCTCATCGCTGACCATGCCGAGGAATTCGACGCGGTCCCGCATCTCCCGCGGCAGGCTCGCGACCGCTTCCTCCTCGTCGCCCCGCCCGGCGACCAGCAGCCGGGTGCCGGGGCACTCCGCGAGGATCTTCGGCAGGGCCCGCATCAGGACGGGCAGGCCCTTGCGGGGCTCGTCGATGCGGCCCACGAAGCCGATGGTCGGGGCCTCGGGAGTGCCCTGCCACTCCTCCTTGGGCGTGGCGCGGGCGAAGAAGTCCACGTCGACGCCGTTGGGGATGACGACGGCGTCGCCGCCCAGGTGCTCGACGAGCGTGCGGCGGGCGTATTCGCTCACCGCGATGCGCGCGCTGATCTTCTCCAGCGCCGGCTGGAGGATCGGATAGGCCGCGATCATGGCGCGCGAGCGCGGGTTGGAGGTGTGGAAGGTCGCCACGATCGGGCCCTGCGCGGCCCAGCAGGTCAGCAGTCCCAGGGAGGGGGAGGTGGGTTCGTGGATGTGGATGACGTCGAAGTCGCCGTCGTGCAGCCAGCGCCGCACCCGCGCGGCCGACAGGAAACCGAAGTTCAGCCGGGCCACCGAGCCGTTGTAGGGCACGGGCACGGCGCGGCCCGCCGAGACGACGAAGGGCGGCAGCGGCGTCTCGTCGTCCGCCGGGGCCAGCACGGAGACCTCGTGGCCCAGCCGGATGAGGTGCTCGGCCAGGTCCCTGATGTGGAACTGGACGCCGCCGGGGACATCCCACGAATACGGACAGACGATCCCGATCCTCAAGGCTTCTCCGTTCCGGAGCTCTTGTCGGTGGGCTCATCATCGCGCCGCCCGAGGTCGGCGAGCCACAGTCGCTGGAGCATATGCCAGTCCTGGGGGTGCTCGGCGATGCCGGAGGCGAAGGCGTCCGCGAGCTGCTGGGTCATCACGGCGGCCTTCTCCGCGCGGGTGCCCGTCTCGGGCACCTCCACCGGGGCGTGGATCTTCCCGCGCATCACGGGCGAGCTGTCGTACCAGAGGGTCACCGGGAGCAGCAGCGCGCCCGTCTGCACCGCCAGCATCGCGGGCCCCGCGGGCATCTTCGCGGCCTCGCCGAAGAACTTGACCTCTATGCCGGAGGAGGACAGATCGCGGTCGGCCACCAGGCAGACCAGCCCCCCGGAGCGCAGCCGCCGCGCGAGCGTCCCGAAAGCGCTGCCGCCCGCGTGCGGGAGCACCTCCATGCCGAGCCCCGCGCGGTAGGCCACGAAGCGGTCGTAGAGCGACTCGGGCTTGAGCCGCTCGGCGACGGTGGTGAAGGGGACCCCGAGCCGGGTGGTGACCCAGGCGCCGGCGAGGTCGTAGTTGCCCATGTGGGGCAGGGCGAGCACCACACCGCGGCCGCTCGCCAGCCCCTCCTCCAGCCGGTGCAGGTCCTCCGGCGAGAAGCCCTCGCGGATGCGCTCCGCGCTCCAGGCAGGCAGCCGGAAGGACTCCATCCAGTAGCGCGTGTACGAGCGCATGCCCGCGCGCGAGAGCTGCGCCAGGCGCCTCGGGCCGGCGTCGGGCAGCACGCGGGCGAGGTTGGCCTCCAGGCGCAGCACGCCCTTGCCGCGCCGCTTCCAGACCGTGTCCGCTATCCGCCGCCCCAGGGCGACGGCCACGGGCTCGGGCAGTTTCCTGACCGTGGCCCAGCCGAGCCCGTACAGCGCGTCGGTCAGCTTCTCCCTCACGCGGCCCCGTCCCCCCGGTTCTCCGTGGCGGCCGCGAGGGCGTCCGCCTCGGCGGCCTCCCGGCGCACGGTCACCACGCGCTGGATCAGCGTGACCAGGCTGCCGACCGCGACGATCCACAGCGCGACGGGCAGCAGGTACTGGATCCCCGGCACACCGAACTTGTGCAGGCCGGCGAAGCCGCAGGCCACCAGCGAGATCACGAGCCGCTCGGCCCGCTCGACCAGGCCGTTGACGTTCACCGGCAGGCCGATGCTCTCCCCGCGCGCCTTGGTGTACGAGACCACCTGCCCACTGGCCAGGCAGAAGATCGTGACCGCGCACAGGGTGAGGCTGTCGCCCCGCCCGGCGTACCACAGGGCCAGGCCGCCGAAGATCGCCGCGTCCGCGACCCGGTCGAGCGTGGAGTCCAGGAAGGCACCCCAGCGGCTGGACCGGCCGAGCTGGCGGGCCATGTTCCCGTCGACCAGGTCGGAGAAGACGAACAGCGTGATGACGACCGTGCCCCAGAAGAACTCGCCCTGGGGGTAGAAGACCAGCGCGCCCGCCATCACACCGCCGGTCCCGATGAGGGTGACCGCGTCGGGGCTGACGCCCAGGCGGATGAGCAGGGCGGCGAACGGCGTGAGAACACGCGTGAAGAACGCACGCGCGTACTTGTTCAGCATGGCCTTCCCGGAGGGTCGTGGCGGGCCGCGTGGTCAGGAGGCCACCGGCTGGCCCATCGTAGCCAGGCGGCCGGGGGCCGCCGCGCACGCGTCACTCCACCCGGCCCCGCACCCCCTCGCCACCGCCGCGCCACGACACCGCCACGGGCCGTTCCCCGCCCGTTCCGGGGCCGTTTCCGGCCACTCCCGCCCACAGCCGAGGAACCGCTTCCGGTATACGCCTGCGTGTGCGATGTATGGACGCAGCGTTACCGCAGTGGAAAGCTCGAAGTACCGCAGGTGTCGACCGGGAGGCGGGACACACATGGGCGAGAAGACGGGCACGTACCCAGGGGCCGCGGGCAGGGCGGTATCGGCCGACCGGCCGAGCCAGGTGCGCAACGTGGTGCTGGTCGGCCACAGCGGCTCCGGAAAGACCACACTCGTGGAAGCACTGGCCCTGGCCACCGGAGCCGTCAACCGGGCGGGCCGGGTCGAGGACGGCGGCGCCCTCTCCGACTACGACGAGATCGAGCACCGCCAGCAGCGCTCCGTACAGCTGTCCCTGGTCCCCGTCGAATGGGCCGGGATCAAGATCAATCTCCTGGACGCACCCGGTTACGCCGACTTCGTCGGCGAGCTGAGGGCCGGTCTGCGCGCCGCGGACGCGGCCCTCTTCGTCGTCTCCGCCGCCGAGGGCACCGAGGGCATCACCGGCGCCACCCGCATGGTCTGGGAGGAATGCGCCGCCGTCGGCATGCCCCGCGCCATCGTGATCACCCACCTGGAGGCCGCGCGCGCCGACTTCGAGGCGATGACCGAGACCTGCCGCACCGCCTTCGGCGACGACTCCCCGGACCGGGTGCTCCCGCTCTACCTCCCCCTGCACGGCCCCGAGGGCCCCGACGGCCACCGCACCGTCGCGGGCCTGATCGGCCTCCTCTCCCAGAGCGTCCTCGACTACTCCTCGGGCGAACGCGCCGAGGCCGCCCCCGGCCCCGACCAGCTCCCCCTCATCGCGGCGGCCCGCAACCGGCTCATCGAGGGCATCATCGCCGAGAGCGAGGACGAGACCCTCATGGACCGCTATCTCAGCGGCGAGGAGATCGACGTCAAGACCCTCGTCGAGGACCTCGAACGCGCCGTCGCGCGCGGCACCTTCCACCCCGTCCTCGCCGCCGCCCCCGCCCCCGAGGGCGCCCGCCAGGGCCTGGGCACCGTCGAACTGCTGGAACTGATCACCGGCGGCTTCCCCACCCCCCTGGAGCGCGCGGCCCCCGCCGTCACCACCCCCGACGGCCGCCCCCACGCCCCCCTCACCTGCGACCCCGCCGGCCCGCTCGCCGCTGAGGTCGTCAAGACCTCCTCCGACCCCTACGTCGGCCGGATCTCCCTCGTCCGCGTCTTCTCCGGCACCCTGCGCCCCGACGAGACCGTGCACGTCTCCGGCCACGGCCTCGCGGACCGCGGCCACGAGGACCACGACGTCGACGAACGCGTCGGTGCCCTCTCCTCCCCCTTCGGCAAGCACCAGCGCCAGCTGAACCAGGCCATCGCCGGCGACATCGCCTGCGTCGCCAAGCTCGGCCACGCCGAGACCGGCGACACCCTCTCCGCCAGGAACACCCCGCTCCTGATGGAGCCCTGGCAGATGCCCGACCCCCTGCTGCCCGTGGCCATCCAGGCCCACAGCAAGGCCGACGAGGACAAGCTCTCCCAGGGCCTGGCCCGCCTCGTCGCCGAAGACCCCACCATGCGCCTCGAACAGAACCAGCACACCCACCAGGTCGTCCTGTGGTGCCTGGGCGAGGCCCACCGCGACGTCGCCCTGGAGCGCCTGCGCACCCGCTTCGGCGTACGCGTCGACACCGTCCCGCACAAGGTCTCCCTCCGCGAGACCTTCGGCTCCAAGGCCACCGGCCGCGGCCGCCACGTCAAACAGTCCGGCGGCCACGGCCAGTACGCCATCTGCGAGATCGAGGTCGAACCGCTCCCCGGCGGCTCCGGCATCGAATTCGTCGACAAAGTGGTGGGCGGCGCCGTCCCCCGCCAGTTCATCCCCTCCGTCGAGAAGGGCGTACGGGCCCAGGCCGCCCGCGGCGTCGCCGCCGGATATCCCCTCGTCGACGTCCGCGTCACCCTTCTCGACGGCAAGGCCCACTCCGTCGACTCCTCCGACGCCGCCTTCCAGACCGCCGGCGCCCTCGCCCTGCGCGAAGCCGCCGCCGACACCCGCATCCACCTCCTCGAACCCGTCGCCGAGCTGGAGATCCTCGTCTCCGACGACTACGTCGGCCCCGTCATGAGCGACCTCTCCGGCCGCCGCGGCCGCGTCGTCGGCACCGAGCAGTCCGGCAGCGGCCGCACCCTCGTACGGGCCGAGGTCCCCGAGATCGAGATCGGCCGCTACGCCGTCGACCTGCGCTCCCTCTCCCACGGCACCGGCCGCTTCACCCGCACCTACGCCCGCCACGAACCGATGCCCCCTCAGCTCGCGGAACGCATCGGCGAACTCACCGAGAACGGAGCATAGTTCGCAAGCCGCCCGCCCCAACTCCACAGGGGCGGGCGGCTTTGCGATCTCCGGCGACAGCCGGCACCCCGCCCGGATACGCTGGATACGCGGACCAACACGTATGACACGGGCGGCCGTCGGAAGCGGCAGCGTAATCGGGCATGCGCGGCATTGGGGGCAGCAGTGGCAGCAGGGGATCCGTTCGACTTCAGCCCGGGCGCACAGATCCCGCTCTCGGGCTCCTCGGGGCAGACCGCCGCGACCCAGGCACTCGCCTCGGCCGCCTACCGCGACGGCCCCGTCGACGAACTCCTCAAGGCCAACTCCGACTGGGCCACCTCCGAGGTCAAACCGCCCCGCATCTCCCTCTTCGAGCCCAACCTCGGCGAGGCCTTCTCCCGCGCCGTGCAGCTCCGCGTCCTCGGCGGCGGCCGCAAACCCCTCATCCAGTCCTTCGGCCTCGACCCCCAGCCCGTCGTCGAACACTGCCTCGCCGCCAGCCGCATCCGCAAACAGCGCGACATCCGCCTCACCGTCATCATGCTCGTCGCCGGACTGCTCTTCCTCCCCGGCGTCCTCCTCTGGCTGGGCGCCTTCCAACTGCGCCGCTCCCTCGCGGGCGCGCAGAACAAGAAGGCCGGCGCCCTCGGCATGGCCCTCCTCGCCGCCCTCGCCATCGGCGCCGTCATCTTCCTGATCAAGCTGCCCTTCCACGGCTTCCTGGGCATCTATCTCCGCGCCATGCTCATCGCCCCCCTCATCGGCGGCTTCCTCGCCCACCGCGTCTGCGAGAACACCGCCAAGGACCTCCGCGACCGCTGGAGCGGACTCCTCTCCGGCGGCGGCATCGGCGCCAAGATCCCCGAAGCCGTCCCCAAGAACCCCGGCGAGACCGCCGCCGAGCGCCTGCGCCAGTCCCTGGAGCGGCTCGCCGCCGAACAGCACAGCAACGTCGTCTTCTACGCCGGCCCCAAGGGCATACTCGGCATGGGCACCCGCTGGGGCAGCTGGCAGCTCGCCGAGGAGCTCGTCCCCGCCGACCCCGAGAAGGAGATCAACCCCTTCCGCAGCTGGGACGTCATCCGCGCCATCCACGACCAGCTCCGCCTCCTCGAGCGCAGCCCCCTGCACACCGGCGGCTTCCCCACCCCCGCCGTCGAGCACTGGGTGGTCTCCCCCGTCGGCGAGGGCGCCGGCGCCGTCTCCCGCCCCGAAGGCACCGACGGCTTCCAGATACGGGGCGCGGAGCTCCAGAAGATCTGCAACGAGCAGCAGTTCGGCGCCGGCAGCAGGCACTATCTGGGCGTGCAGTTCGTCCTCTGGGACGGCCAGCTCGTCATCACCCTCCTGATCACCGTCACCGTCCTGCACAAGACCCTGCGCATCGAGGTCACCGGCCACGCCCTCGGCCCCGTCCACGGCCTCTTCATGGGCAAGCCCTCACCCCGCACGAAGACCGTCACCAAGACCGTCAAGTTCTGGGAGACCCGCACCAGGAACCTGTCGATCGTGCCCGCCAAGGAGGTCGTCCGGCTCACCGCCCGCGCCCCCCTCACGTGGTATCCGCCCCTCCTGGAGTTCTGGGGCGGCAAGCTCGTCCTGCCCGAGCCCTTCGGCCTGCGCCACGCCTGGGCCGACAAGCCCTGGCGCCACCGCTTCATGGCCGACGACGCCCTGCGCGCCACCACCCCGGTCCTCCGCGTCGTCCACGAGGCCGCCCTCCGCGTCCTCGCGGAGAACGGCGTGAACACCGAGCGCTTCGCAGGCCGCGCCATGAACCTCAGCGGCGCGATCCAGGACCCCCAGCCGCGCGCCGCCGACGTCTACAACGCCTGAGCGCTCCGCTGGAAACCGGTGCGTCATCAAGCCCGCTTGAAATCGGTAAGGCGGCCCCGAGGGGCCGCCCCGCCGTTGACTCACCGTCAATCGCCGCACATCACCGGAAGATCCCGGTGTGCCCCAGCGAATACCGCCCCGGCTGCGGATAGACCGCCAGCCCGTGCGGCCCCGCGCCCACCGGGATCTTGGCGATCAGATGCCCGTCACTCGTGTCGATCGCGTACACCTCCGAGTCATAACGCCCCGACAGCCACAGCACCTTGCCGTCCGCCGACACCCCGCCCATGTCCGGACTGCCACCGCCCGGCAGCTCCCACTTCTCCACCAGCTTGCGACTCGGCAGATCCAGCACCGAGATCGAACCCTCACCCCGGTTCGAGATGTACATCGACTTCGAGTCCCGGCTGACGTACAGCCCGTGCGCGCCCTTGCCCGTGGGCATCAGCCACGGCTCCGTGAACTTGTCACCGTCCAGCACCCAGATGCCGTCCGCCATCATGTCCGCGATGTACCACGTCCTGCCGTCCGAGGAGATCTTCACGTCCTGCGGCATGGCCCCGTCGAACGGCAGCTTCTGCTGGCCGATGACCTTCATCTTCGCCGTGTCGACCTTGAGCAGTTCCCCCGAGAACTCGCAGGAGACGATGAAATACTTCCCGTCCGGCGAGAAGTCCGCGTGGTTGACCCCCTTGCACTTCACCGGCTCCGTCTTCTTCCGCCGCATGGTGTGCGCGTCACGGAAGACCAGCTCCCGGTCCATCGACGCCATCACCACGGCGTATTTCCCGTCGGGCGTGAAGTAGAGGTTGTACGGATCGTGCACGTCGACCGGCTTCCCCGCCTTGCCGGTCGCCGGGTCGATGGGCGTCAGGGTGTGCCCCCGGTCGTTGTTGACCCACAGCGTCTTCAGATCCCACGACGGCACCACGTGCTGCGGCTGGGCACCCACCGGGATCGTCTCGATCACCTTGTACGTCTTGGGGTCGATGACACTCACCGAATCCGACTCCGTGTTGGGCACGTACACCCGCGACGGGAAGTCCTTCACCACCGGCGACAGCAGATTCGGCCGGTCCGCCGCGTACAGGTCGTGCGGATCCAGCAGCGGCGGCATCCCCGGCAGCCCCTGCGGGACCGCCTGCGCCTTGCGGTGCGTGCCTTCACGCGGATGCGTGCCGGCCGCCTCGTCACCGGAATCCCCGCCGCAGCCGGAGACCAGAAGAGCACCGGCGGCCGCACACAGCAACGTCAGCCGGAGACGAGAACGGCGAAGGGAGCGAGGAGAGCGACGGCAGTGTCGGTCGTACGAGGACTGGATCATCGGGTCAGCAGCTCCGTAGTCGTCACCGCACGCAGACCGCGGCGGTGCAGGCCGTCGAGGATCGCGGGCAGCGCGGCCACCGTGCCGTCGTGCCCGAAGTGCAGGCTCACGACCGACCCCGGCCGCACCGCGCCCAGCACCGTACGCCGGACCGCCTCCGCGCCGGGGTCGGTGTAGTCGAGGGAGTCCACGTCGTAGGAGAGGACGTGCTCGTAGCCCGCCTTGCGCGCCAGCCCGGTCACCCGATCCGTGGCGAACTGCGCGCGCGACGGCCGGAACCAGCGCCCGATCCCGCCCGTCAGCCGGCGCAGCCGGTCCGCGCACCGGGTGATCTCCGCATAGGCATCGGCCTCGCCCATCGCCGAGATGTCGAGGTGGCGCATGGTGTGGTTGCCCAGCTCGTGACCGCCGTCGAGGATCCGGTGCGCCATCTTGGGCTGGGCGTCGAGCCACTCGCCGACCGCGAGCACGGTCACCCGGGCCCCGGCCCGCTCGGCCTCGCCAAGCAGCGCGGTCGCGGACCGCGGATCGCCCTGGCCGTGGAAGGTGAGCGCGACGGCGGTGCCCGTACGGGGCCCGTGCTCGATCTGTACGGGCAGCCCCGGCGGAAGCGCCGCCGGGGCCGGCGGCGACCCGGACGGCCGGGGCGGCGCCGTCGACCGTACGGACGGGTCGGCGGCCCGGGGGCCGGGAGACCCGTCGTCCCGGCCGCAGCCCACGGCGGCCCCGGCGAGGGCGCCCCCGGCGGCCGCGCGCAACACGGTACGGCGGTGAAGGAAAGTCACCGCTCCATTAGAACTTCTTGTTATTAAGACTTTGGGAGATTTGCCCGCTTTTCACGGACGCGTGTCACCGTCCGCCCGGGTATACGGGTGAACCCGGCCAATCTCAGGCCGCGGCGGGCCAGGCGTCCGCGAGCATCTTGCGGGTGTCCGCGAGCAGTTGGGGCAGCACCTTGGTGTGGCCGACGACCGGCATGAAATTGGTGTCGCCGCCCCAGCGCGGAACCACGTGCTGGTGCAGGTGAGCGGCGATGCCCGCGCCCGCCGCGTCGCCCTGGTTCATGCCGATGTTGAAACCGTGCGCCCCGGAGGCGGCGCGCAGCGCGGCCATCGCCCGCTTGGTGAAGTCGGCGAGCTCCAGCGTCTCGGCCTCGTCGAGCTCGGTGTAGTCGGCGACATGGCGGAACGGGACGACCATGAGGTGCCCGCCGTTGTACGGGTAGAGATTCAGCACCGCGTAGACGCGCTCGCCCCGCGCGACGATCAAGCCGTCTTCGTCGGACTTGGCCGGAATCGAACAGAACGGACAGCCGTCACCGGCACCCGGGCCGCTCGGCTTGTTCTCCCCTTGGATGTACGCCATCCGGTGGGGCGTCCACAGACGCTGGAACGCGTCCGGGGACCCTACTCCGATCTGCTGTTCTGGCTCAGTCGTCATGCGGGCCAGCATATTCCTCGGCGAGTGTGCGGAGAGGGGCGGCCCTGGCGGGCCGCCCCTCGCTCAGCCCCGCGGTGGCGGGGCGCACAGCTTCGTCACACCTGGACGCGACGCTCCACGACGTCGACGAGCTCGGCCAATGCCATGTCGCGCGGAATGCCATTCTTCTGCGAACCGTCGCGGTAGCGGAAGGACACCGTCCCGGCCTGCATGTCGTCGTCACCGACGATGATCATGAACGGGACCTTCATGCGCTGCTGGTTGCGGATCTTCTTCTGCATGCGGTCCGAAGATGCGTCCACCTCGACCCGCAGGCCCTTCCGCTTCGCCTCGGCCGCGAACTCCTGGAGATACTCCACGTGCGCGTCGCCGATCGGGATGCCGACCGCCTGGACCGGGGCCAGCCACGCCGGGAACGCGCCCGCGTAGTGCTCCAGCAGCACGCCGAAGAACCGCTCGATGCTGCCGAACAGCGCACGGTGGATCATGACCGGCTGCTGGCGCGAGCCGTCCGCCGCCGTGTACTCCAGGCCGAAGCGCGCGGGCTGGTTGAAGTCGACCTGGAGGGTCGACATCTGCCAGGACCGGCCGATCGCGTCGCGCGCCTGCACCGAGATCTTCGGGCCGTAGAACGCGGCACCGCCCGGGTCCGGGACCAGCGGGAGGCCCTGCTTCTCGGCGGCCTGGCGGAGCGCCTCGGTGGCCTCCTCCCACGCCTCGTCCGAGCCGATGAACTTGTCCGACTCGGGGTCGCGGGTCGAGAGCTCCAGCTCGAAGTCGGTCAGACCGTAGTCACGGAGCAGGTCGAGCACGAAGGTGAGGAGCGTGTCGAGCTCCTCCGGCATCTGCTCCTTGGTGCAGTAGATGTGCGAGTCGTCCTGGGTGAAGCCGCGGGACCGGGTCAGGCCGTGGACGACGCCCGACTTCTCGTAGCGGTACACGGTGCCGAACTCGAACAACCGCAGGGGCAGCTCACGGTACGACCGGCCGCGCGACTTGAAGATCAAGTTGTGCATCGGGCAGTTCATGGCCTTGAGGCGGTAGTTCTGCCCGTCGAACTCGATGGGCGGGAACATGCCCTCCGCGTAGTGCGGCAGGTGCCCGGACGTCTCGAAGAGGTGTTCCTTCGTGATGTGCGGGGTGTTCACGAACTCGTAGCCCGCGTCCTCGTGCTGCTTGCGCGAGTAGGTCTCCATCTCCTTGCGGATCACGCCACCCCTGGGGTGGAAGACCGCGAGGCCCGGGCCCAGCTCGTCGGGGAAGGAGAACAGGTCCAGCTCGGCACCGAGCTTACGGTGGTCGCGGCGCTCGGCCTCGGCCAGGAACTCCAGGTGCGCCTTCAGCTCGTCCTTCGACGGCCACGCGGTGCCGTAGATGCGCTGGAGCTGCTTGTTCTTCTCGCTGCCGCGCCAGTAGGCCGACGCGTTCCTCATGAGCTTGAACGCCGGGATGAACCGCGTGGTCGGCAGGTGCGGGCCACGGCAGAGGTCGCGCCAGCACAGCTCGCCGGTCTTCGCGTCGAGGTTGTCGTAGATGGTGAGCTCGCCCGCGCCCACCTCGACGTCCGCGCCGTCGTCGTGCGAGGCGGAGCCCTTGAGGCCGATCAGCTCCAGCTTGTACGGCTCGTCCGCGAGCTCCTCGCGGGCGGCCTCGTCGGTGACCACGCGGCGGGAGAACTTCTGGCCCCGCTTCTGGATCTCCTGCATCTTCTTCTCGATGGCCTTGAGGTCATCGGGGTGGAAGGGCTTCTCGACGTCGAAGTCGTAGTAGAAGCCGTCCTTGACCGGCGGGCCGATGCCCAGCTTGGCCTCGGGGAAGAGCTCCTGCACGGCCTGCGCCATGACGTGCGCGGTGGAGTGGCGCAGGATGTCCAGGCCGTCCTTGGAGGAGATCTCGACGGGCTCGACCTCCTCGCCGTCGGCGACGACGTACGCGAGGTCCTTCAGCTCGCCCGCGACGCGCGCGGCGACGACGGTGCGCTCACCGGCGAACAGGTCGGCGGCCGTAGTGCCCGTCGTCACCACGCGCTCTTCCCGCTCGGAATCGCGATGGATGATCACACGGACGTCTGACACCGGTCTCTCCTGACTCAAGGGGCGCGACAGTGGACACTGCGCGCCTGAATCGTACCGAGCCCGGCCCCCTGCTCGCGAAACGGTTTACCGCCCCGTGCGGGAGGCACCGGACTCGGTCCGGTCAGCCGCCCCCGCAGCCCTCGTCGAAGAAGTCGGGATTCTCCTGCAACGTCTTGAGCAGGCGGTCCCGCTCGGCGTCGTCCACGGTCAGCGGCATGACGCCCGCCGCGTCGGCCAGCCGCCGGAATCCGCCCCGGCTCTCCAGCCGTCCGCTCACCCGGACCGGCAGCCCCAGCAGGTGCGCGTGGCCGGCGATGCGGTAGTCGTCCTCGCCGAGCGCGATCCGCACCTGGGTCACCTCCGCTCCCGTGAGCACCCGGAGCCGCACCACGCCCGTCCCGCCGGGGCGGTCGCGGCGCATCCGCACCACGGTCCCGGTGAGGTGCACGGGCACCGAGGGCTCGTTGCGGATGTAGCGGGCGCCCGCCTCGCGAAGGACGGGCAGGTCGCCGGGCGAGAACTCCACCGGCTCGGGGTGCGCGGCGAAGCCCTCGGGCGGGCCGGCCGTCGGGGACCAGTGCAGGTCCATCCGGATGCCCTCGGAGCCGCGTACGAGCGTGATGATCGCCTCGGTCAGTTCCTGGCACACCCCCGCCTCGACGGCGGACTCGAACGCCTCCCGGCCGCCGGTGGCGCGCTGGTAGTCGGTGGCGTCGCGGGTCGCGTAGAGGGCGCGGAGCAGGGCGGTGGTGACGGGCCGGCCGGTGCGGTCGTGTTCGTCGGGGCCGATCGGGACGAAGACCGTCAGCTCGCGGCCGCCCGGCGCGGGGCCGACGAGCAGCCGGTCCAGGGCGGCCTCGGCGCGGCGGCGGTGGCGGGCCCCGTGGTAGCCGGCCGGCTCGTGGGCGGCGAGGGCGGCGGCGAGCAGCATCGCGCGCGCCCCTGCCCGTAACCGCTCCTGGGCCGCCCAGACGGCGGCCGGTATGCCGGGATCGGGCACCTCGCGCCGCCAGCGGATCTCGTCGCCCGGCACGCGCAGGGAGAGGAGGATGTCGCGCGCGGAGGGGTCGGGGCTGCGTTCGAGGGCGGTGAGTGCCTCGGTGAGCAGGTCGGCGCTGTCGGGGTAGCCGCGGCTCTCCGGGAGCAGCAGGCTGGTGCCGGTGCCGTCGGGTGGGGTCCAGCGGCTGTACGCGCCGGGGGTGCCGCCGCGCCGCCGCCAGCCGTGGCGGGCGAGCAGGGCGCCGAGGACGGCGGGGTCGGGCGGGGCGGGGGGTCGTGCGGAGCGGTGGCTCGGCCGGTGCATCAGGGTCTCCCTCCCGCCCCGACCCGCGTCATGATCTCGCAGAGCGCGCGGTCGTCGAAGATGCGTGTGGTCGGGATGCGCACGGTGGTCCTGGTCCTGCCGGTCACCGGGTGTCCCGCGAGGTTGGTCCAGTAGCAGCAGTGCCGCAGTTCGAGGCCGTCGTGTCCGGCGCGGAGCCAGTCGTCGCGGACGCGGGGCACGATCATCACCACGAGGATCTTGTGCACCGAGACAGGGGTGCGGGCGAGCTTGGCCAGCTGGTCGTTGTCGAGGGTGAAGGCGAAGGTGGGGGCGGAGGCCGCGGCCGGGCGGGCGTCGAGCAGGTCGGTGCGGGTGCCCGGTGGTCTGGCCGGGCGAGGGCCGGGGCGGGCGGGGAGCCGGGGGGCCAGCTGGTAGGTGGCCTTGAGCTGGACCTTGATGGTGACTTCGTCGTCGACGGTGTGGCCGGGGGCGCTGTGGCTGACGTGCCAGTCGATGCCGTAGTCGGGGAAGGGCTGGGCCAGGGAGCAGCCGGCGGCCGCGGCGACGGCGTGCAGATAGCCGACCTGGAGTGTCTCCATGCAGGCGGTGGTGGCGAGTGCGCCGCGTGCGGAGGCGGGCGGTTCCGGCCGGTCCCGCCTCCCGTTCGCGGGGGACAGCCCGCCCCGTTCGGGCTGCGGGAAGGCCATGTCCGAATCCCTCCGGGCGTCGTCGGACCCTTCGATCCGTACATCTGTGTTGTCTCCTTTGCAACTCCACTGCAAACAAGGGCGGTTCGCGTGGCGGATTACCCGGGTATCACCTCGCGGGGAGGGCCAAATCACGCCATTCGGCAGACAAGCGCGAGGAGTTGTGCACATGTGCTGGTTCGAGGGACCACTCGCCGCTTTCGACACCGAGACCACGGGAGTCGATGTCGAGCACGACCGGATCGTCTCGGCTGCGCTGGTGGTGCAGTCGTCGGAGGGGGCGACGCCGCTGGTCACGCGCTGGCTGGTGGATCCGGGGGTTCCCGTGCCGCCGGGGGCGACGGCGATACACGGCCTGACGGACGAGCACCTCCAGCGGAACGGGCGCTGGCCGGCGCCGGTGATGGAGGAGGTGGCGCGGGCGCTGGCCGAGCAGTCGGCGCGCGGCATACCCCTGGTGGTGATGAACGCGCCGTTCGATCTGACGCTGCTGGACCGGGAGTTGCGGCGGCACCGGGCCTCGACGCTGGCGAGGTATCTCGGTCCGAACGCGCTGTGCGTGCTGGATCCGTGGGTGCTGGACAAGCACCTGGACCGCTATCGCAAGGGCCGTCGCACGCTGACGGATCTGTGTGCGCAGTACGGCGTGGAGCTGACGGGTGCGCACGAGGCGGCGGCGGACGCGCTGGCTTCGCTGGAGGTCGTGCGGGCGGTGGGCCGTCGTTTCGCGGCGCGGCTGGAGCGGCTGACGCCGGTGGAGCTGCACGCGCGGCAGGCGGTGTGGCACGCGGCACAGGCGCGGGGGCTCCAGGCGTGGTTCGCCCGGAACGGCTCGGAGGAGTCGTGCGACCCGGCGTGGCCGCTGCGGCCGGAGCTGCCCGCCGCGGCGTGAGGGGTGGCGGGGGCCGTTGGGAGCTGACGGCAGGCCGCCGCCAACGCACAAGGCCGGTGCGTCAGTTGACGCACCGGCCTTCTCGGGGTGGGCGATACTGGGTTCGAACCAGTGACCTCTTCGGTGTGAACGAAGCGCTCTCCCACTGAGCTAATCGCCCGAGTGTTTCTCGGGGTCTCCCCCGGGAACGGACTGAACAATACAGGCCGTGGCGGCGCTTCATCAAATTCGGTCGGCTCCGGCCTCCAGCCGGGTGCGCAGCCCTCGCCGCCCGGCGCGCATCATCCAGGCGTGATTGGCGACGAAGAGCGGTCGCGCGGGTATCGCGAGGCGCCGCATCAGGGGCCTGCGCACCTCGACGTCCTGCTCGAAACGGGCCTGGCTGCCGGTGCGCCCGTGCGGCAGGACGGTCCAGCGCGCCCAGCCCTCCAGGTCGCCGCTCATGGCGATCTCCAGGGTGCGGGCGACGGGGTCGCGGCGGGCGCCGTGGACGGCGAAGGCCAGCTCGTACGGGAGGAAGGAGCGGACCCGGAGGGTGCCGGTGTCGGTGCCGGTGCGCCTGGCCTCCCGCACCTGGGGCCACCAGGAGGGATAGCTCTCCGCGAGCTCCAGGCAGTCGTAGAGGGCCTCGGGGGTGACGGTGAAGGTCCACGTGGCACGGAAGCGGTACCGGTTCGGGGTGAGCAGCACCGACGGCAGGGGCATGGGCTCAGGACACACCTAAAAACCGAGGGTCCGCAAGGGGTGAACCTTGCGGACCCTCGGTCCTGTGTGGGCGATACTGGGATCGAACCAGTGACCTCTTCGGTGTGAACGAAGCGCTCTCCCGCTGAGCTAATCGCCCGGGCGCACCGCAAACATTACCGCATGTCAGACGGTGTTCGGTACCGGCCGGGGCAGGGCTCGGCGGCGGGCGTTCCACGGCATGGTCATGCCGGCCGACGCCGGGCAGAGGCAGCACGACGACGCCGGCCACGAAGACCCCACCCGTCCGCCGAGGCGCACGGCACGGGAGCGCCGGACGGACCGCGAGCCGAGGGCCGGCGGCGGCGCCGTGGTCCGCTCCCCGAACGCGGGTGCCTCGGCCCGACCGCCGGCCGCCGTCGCGCGGGGCCGCCGCTCGTCACTGTCCGCATTCATACTCCTCGACGAACCGGATCTCACCGCATCTCACCGGAATGGCGGTATTCGCCGGAGAACGGCTCCGCCGTACGAGGTATCCGAACAGCCTCAAATCGGTCAGAGGGGTTTACAACGGCACCGTAGGTGGCATGTCGATTTCGCCGACGTGCGAATCCCCGAGCGCACACTGAGCGAAAGGCCCTGGCGCTTATGAACACCACGGTCAGCTGCGAGCTGCACCTGCGCCTCGTCGTGTCGAGCGAATCCTCACTGCCTGTTCCCGCAGGCCTGCGGTACGACACGGCCGATCCGTATGCCGTGCACGCCACCTTCCACACCGGAGCCGAAGAGACGGTCGAGTGGGTCTTCGCCAGAGACCTGCTCGCCGAGGGTCTGCACCGGCCCACCGGCACCGGCGACGTCCGTGTCTGGCCGTCCCGCAGCCACGGTCAGGGCGTCGTCTGCATCGCCCTCAGCTCGCCCGAGGGCGAGGCCCTGCTGGAGGCCCCGGCGCGGGCCCTGGAGTCGTTCCTGAAGCGGACCGACGCCGCGGTGCCGCCGGGCACCGAGCACCGTCACTTCGACCTGGATACGGAGCTCTCGCACATCCTGGCCGAGAGCTGAGCCCGGGCCGGGGCTGACACCGGCGCGCCCGCCCACTCGGGGGGTCGGGTGCGCACATCTCGCACAGTGCGGGCCGTACGGCGCCGTCACCGCGGATCCACCGCGGGCGACGGCGCCGTCGCGTTGTGGAGCCGCTAGAGTCGGTCCTCCGATCGAACACATGCCGCCCCAACCCCCGTCGGCCAGGGAGCGAACGAACCGTGCTGATCAACCACGACACCCGGTGCGCGCTCGACGCCGTGGTGGACCTCGTGAACACCGCGACCGCGGGGCCCGAGGGCGGTCCGCCGGACGCGCTCGCCGGCCTCGCCGAGTTGCGGCAGTTCGTCGAGCGGCACGACATCAGCGGTGTGGGCACCCTCGGTCAGCGGGATCTGGTGGCCGTGCGGGCGGTGCGGGAGCGGTTCGCACTGGCGTTCGCCGCCGAGGACTCGACGACGCTGGCGGAGTTGCTGAACGCCATGGTGGCCGAGGCCGGCACGACGCCCCGGCTGACCGACCACGACGGCTACGACTGGCATGTGCACTACTTCGCGCCGGGCGCCTCGCTGGCCGAGCACCTCGCCGCGGACGGCGGGATGGCGCTGGCCTTCCTCGTGGTGGCGGGCGAGCGGGAGCGGCTGCGGCGCTGCGAGGCGCCGGACTGCGGGCGCGCCTTCGTGGACCTCTCCCGCAACCGTTCGCGCCGCTACTGTGACGGGCGCACCTGCGGGAACCGGCTCCACGTGGCGGCCTACCGGGCCCGCCGCAAGGAAGCCACGAGCTGACGGAGGCGTCCGTTCCGGAGAGATGTGCGAAGAGCGCCGGAACAACGCACGGAAAAGCGGGCGGGGAAATGCGGGAACGCGCACGGAAAGCCGCTTCAGAGGGCCCCGGAATCCGTCGCCCGGAGCATCCATATCTGACGAACCGACAAGCGGGCGGCCGCCGGGGCGGGTTGGCTAAATGCCGTGCTTTTTCAGAATCGCCTCGATATCCGAGAAGTCGTCAGCTCCGCCCGTCTGCTTACCCTTGGCCTGAGGTCGGGTCACGGTGCGCGACGGATCCAGTGACGGAGCGGAGGCACCGGGGGCCAGCGCCTCGCGACTCGCGGCCGCCTCGGCGGCCTTGCGCTCCTTGCGGCCCGCCTTCCCGCCGTCGGCTCCGCGCCGCTCCACCGCTCTGGTGATCATGAAGAGCACGGCCGAGAGCGCCAGCACGCCGAAGCCCAGCCAGACCCCGGGGTCGAAGACCAGGCCGGTGAGCCACCGCAGGATCCCCGTCATGGCCAGGCCGACCGGGACGAGGGCGAACGCTGCTATTCGGGTCGCGGCGAGGAAGCGCTTGCGGTACGCCGTGAGCGCCGCGATGCCCAGGCCGGCCACGGACACCGCCGTGGCACAGAAAGTCGAGGCCAGCATCCTGCTCCTCCTGCTTCTCGCGCTGCGCGGGGGCTCCCCGGGCGGGGCGCCTCCTTCCATCCTGCACCGGGCCGCGCCGCATCGGCCACGACCGGCCGGGGACTCCGGGAGATCTGGGGGTCATCTCGGGGGCGCGCTCCTCCCCAGGGCTGACGCGCCCCCCGGCCGCCCTGGCTGGGAGACTGGCCCCATGAGCGACACCAACACCGGCACCACCGCGCGTGCCACCCTCGACGTCTGGTGCGAGTTGCAGTGCCCGGACTGCCGTACGGCCCTCACCGACCTGCGTGCCCTGCGCGAGCGCTACGGCGACCGGCTGGACATCCGGCTGCGGCACTTCCCGCTGGAGAAGCACAAGCACTCCTACGCCGCCGCGCAGGCCGCCGAGGAGGCCGCCGAGCAGGGCAAGGCGTGGCCGTACGCGGAGGCGGTGCTGGCCCGCGTGGAGGAGCTGGCCGCCCGGGGCGACGAGCTGCTCGTCGAGGTGGCGGGCGAGCTGGGCCTGGACGCCGACGAGGTGGACACGGCGCTGATCGACGGCCGCCACCTGCTGATCGTCGACGCGGACCAGGCGGAGGGCAAGGCGATCGGTGTGAAGGGCACGCCGACGTATGTCATCGGCGGCGAGCTCCTGGACGGCAGCAAGTCGCAGGAGGGCTTGCGGGCTCGCGTGGAGGAGATCGCGGACGGCTTGCTCTCGGGCTAGCGGCGGTTGGCGCCTGCGGTGGGCCTTTCCCCCTACCTCGCCCCTTCCCGGCTGCGTCCGATGTGCGGCTCCGCCGCGGGGGGGCGCTGCCCCAGACCCCCGGGTGCGGGCCGGTGGGCGCCTGCGGCGCTTTCTTCCCCTACCCCGCCCCTTCCCGGCTGCGTCTCATTTGCGGCTCCGCCGCGTGGGGGGCTCTGCCCCAGACCCCGAGCTGCGGGTCCGTTGCCTCCCCCAGCTACCGCTGGGAGGTGCCCCCAGCGGCGGGAGCGCACTGCGGGCGCGTCCTCAAACTCCCCCAGCTACCTCCCCCAGACTCCGTCCGGGGGTGCCCCCAGAGGTGCCCCCAACGGGCTGAAAGAAAAGGTGGCGCGCCCGGGCTGGAATGAGCGCCGCAGACCGGCGAAAGGAAAGGCGCACCCCACAACCCGCACTTGCCCTCCGGCGGGAGGGGGTGGGGTCGGAGGGTGGGGTTCTGGAACGCGGTGCGACTTCACAGCACCCAACACGCCTCACAGCAACCGCACCGCGTTCCAGGTCCCCAGCCCGGAGGGCCCACCCCCGGCACCCACCACACACCCAAGCCCGGCCGGCGATTGAGGCCACGCCCGAAGGGCGTCCCGCCGCAGGCGCAAACCAACCCGCACCCAGACGGGCAACCCCCAACCGCTAAAGCAGCCGCTTAGAGAAGTGGAGTTCCACGCTCCGGTAGCCGAGCGACTCGTACAGCCGCAAAGCGACCGCGTTGCCCGCGAAGACGTTCAGACCCAGCGCCGCCGCCCCGGCGGCACCCGCCTCCGTCTCGGCCAGCAGCATCAGGGAGCGGCCGTGGCCCCTCCCCCGGTGTTCCTCGGCGACCTCGACGTCGAAGACATACGCGTCCGGCTCGCCCAGGCGGCCGGTCCAGAGCGTGCCGACCGGCGTGCCGTGGTGGGTGAGGACCCGCAGCGCCGCGTCCGTGGTGTCCAGACCGTCGGGGAGGAACCGGCGGTGGTCGGCCAGGGCCTTGGCGTGCGCCTGGTCGGCGGGCACGCCGAGGTTGATCCAGGTCCGCGCGTACTTCTCCAGCCCGCGCGCCGCCCAGGCCGTGAATTCGGCCTCGGTCATCCGCCGCCCCTCCGTGCCCTCGGGCAGCGGGGGCGCGGAGGCGGCGAGCGGCTTGGTCATGTTGCGGTTGCGTTCGACGTAGCCCAGGGCGCCCGCGAGCCCGAGGGCCACCTCGGCGTCCGCGGGGACGGACACCTCGACGCGTTCGCACCCCCAGCCGCGCAGGACCTCCTCGGCGGCGAGGGCGGCCACGGTGCCGCGCCCGCGGTGCCGGTCCCGTTCGTCGATCCCCAGCCGGAGTATCCGGCCGGCCCGGGGGCCGAAGCGTTCGTCGGTGGCCAGGTCGACGCGGCCGACCGGTCTGCTGTTGACGCAGACCTCGTACGACCGGGACCGGACTCCGGCGGCGGTGCGCTGTTCGGGTGCGGTGGGGCGCAGAGTGGTGGTCACGGAGTTTTTGTACCTGCCCCGCGCCCGTACGTCACGGGCTTTACGGATCGATGTCCGCCGCCGAGCGTTCCTCGAAGATCCGCGCGGCCTTGGCGGTCACCGGGCCGGGCGCGGCGGGCAGGGCGCGGCCGTCGACGGCGGTGACGGCCTGGACGTCGCGCAGGGTGGAGGTCAGGAAGACCTCCTCGGCGTGCTCCAGGACGTCGGCGGGCAGGGTCGTCTCCTGTGCGCCGGTCCACTCCAGGACGAGGGCGCGGGTGATCCCGCCGAGGCAGCCGGAGGCGAGGGGCGGGGTGTGGAGTTCGCCGTCGAGGACGACGAAGACGTTGGAGCCGGTGCCCTCGCAGAGGTCTCCCACGGTGTTGGCGAAGAGGGCCTCGGTGGCGCCGTGTTCGCGGGCGCGGGCGAGGGCGACGACGTTCTCGGCGTACGAGGTGGACTTGAGCCCGGCGAGCGCGCCGCGTTCGTTGCGGGTCCAGGGCACGGTGACGACGGTGGTGGTGTCGGGCCGCCGGATGGTCGGGCCGAGGGCGACGACGAGCGTGGGGGCGGTGGCCTCGCGGTCGGAGCCGAGCGGGGCGAGGCCGCCGGTGTAGGTGATCCGGAGCCTGCCGAGCGGCATGGGGTTGGCGTCGAGCACCGCCGCGCAGGCCCGGCGGACCTCGTCGAGGTCGGGAGCGGGCAGGCCGAGGCCGCGGGCGGAGTCGGCCAGCCTGGTGAGGTGGCGGGTCAGGGCGAAGGGGCGGCCGTGGACGGCCTTGAGCGTCTCGAAGACGCCGTCGCCGACCGTCAGCCCGTGATCGAAGACCGAGACCCGGGCGCTGTCCTCGTCGTGCAGGGAGCCGTTGAGCCAGATCGTCACCGTTTCGTCCCTCCGAGCGGCTGGTGTGTGCCCGACGCTATCGCGAGCAGTCGGGAGGCTTTCAGTTCCGTCTCGGCCCACTCCCGCTCGGGGTCCGAGCCCCAGGTGATCCCGGCGCCGGTGCCGAAGCGCAGGGTGGGGCGGGAGGTGCGGTCGATCCAGAAGGTGCGGATGCCCACGGCGAGTTCCCCGGTGCCGCGGTCGGCGTCGACCCAGCCGACACCGCCGCAGTACGGGCCGCGGGGCGCGGTCTCCAGCGACCGGATGATGTCCATGGCGCTGGACTTGGGGGCGCCGGTGACCGAGCCGGGCGGGAAGGTGGCGGCGAAGAGGCCGGCCCATCCGGCGCCGTCGGCGAGGGTGCCGCGCACGGTGGAGACGAGGTGGACCAGGCCGGGGTGCGGTTCGACCGCGCAGAGTGCGGGCACGGTCACGGACCCGGTGGCGCAGACTCGCCCGAGGTCGTTGCGGACGAGGTCCACGATCATGACGTTCTCGGCGTGGTCCTTCTCCAGGAGGTCCGCCGCGGTGCGGCCGGTGCCCTTGATCGGCCCGGATTCCACCGCGCGGCCGCTGCGGCGCAGATAGAGCTCCGGGGAGGCGGTCGCGACCTCCACGCCGTGGGCGGGGAGGCGGACGGTGCCCGCGTAGGGGGCGGGGTTGCCCTGGGCGAGGAGCGCGGTCAGGGCGTCGATGTCGGCGGGGGTGCCGTCGGCGGTGTCCGGCAGGGGCGCGCTGAGGACGCGGCAGAGGTTGGCCTGGTAGACCTCGCCGGCCGCGATGTGCTCGCGTATGCGGCGCACGCCCGCGACGTAGGCGGCCCGGTCCAGGGAGGACGTCCAGTCCTCGCGCGCGGGGCCGCGCCAGCGGCCGGGGACGGCCGTGGGGGCGGGCGCGGGCCGTACGTCCCCGAAGCGGGCGCACAGCAGCCCTCCCTCGAAGTCCGCGACCACCGCCCACCAGCCCGTGGAGTCCAGGGCTGCCGGGTCGCGGGTGACGTCGCGGAGATCGGTGGCGAGGAGGCCGCCGAAGCGGGCCATCGGGAGGGACATCGGAGGGGAGCTGTGCACGTCAACGAGTCTATGGCGGGGCCACGCCGGGTGGCCGGGACGGACAATCAGCGCAGCACGCTGCGGAAACGGAATTTGAGCTGGCGCTGGAATCCGCTAGAGTTCAACACGTCGCCGGGACGCGGAAGCGAAACGGACAGACACTGCGGACGTAGCTCAGTTGGTAGAGCACCACCTTGCCAAGGTGGATGTCGCGAGTTCGAGTCTCGTCGTCCGCTCGCAGTCTGGGGGATCTTCCCGAACCCCCGCACTCCTGGTGGAGTGGCCGAGAGGCGAGGCAACGGCCTGCAAAGCCGTCTACACGGGTTCAAATCCCGTCTCCACCTCCAAGGACGATTAGCTCAGCGGGAGAGCGCTTCCCTGACACGGAAGAGGTCACTGGTTCAATCCCAGTATCGTCCACCAAGGTCCGCACGGACCTTCCCGCGCGATTAGCTCAGCGGGAGAGCGCTTCCCTGACACGGAAGAGGTCACTGGTTCAATCCCAGTATCGCGCACGCAGCAGCATCCCGGACGATTAGCTCAGCGGGAGAGCGCTTCCCTGACACGGAAGAGGTCACTGGTTCAATCCCAGTATCGTCCACCGAGATCCGCACGGATCTCCCCGCGCGATTAGCTCAGCGGGAGAGCGCTTCCCTGACACGGAAGAGGTCACTGGTTCAATCCCAGTATCGCGCACACCGATCGGCCGGAGGCCGGGGCATCATGCTCCGGCCTCCGGCCGTTTTCGTGCCGGGACGCGCGAGGGGCCGGGCACCTCCCCAGGTGCCCGGCCCGTCGTGCCGTCCGTCGTTTCCCCCGTCCCCACGGGGTTGATCAGCCGGTCCTGTCCCCGGCCCGGGCCGCTCTCCCGGGCCCGGGGCGCCTCAGCGCCCCAGCATTCCGGCCACGGACGACGCTTGTACGACGACGGCGTCCCAGCCGCCGAAGATCACGGCGAGGAATCCCGCGAGGGGCAGCACCATGGCCGCCGCGACGAGGGGGTGGCGGGTGCCGGACGGACGGGGGCCGAAGGCGTCGACAGCCCGCTGGGCCTGCGCCCGGATGACCGAACGTCCCGCGGTTCCCGCCATGGTCCTCTCCCGCCGTGCGTCCCTCTGCCGCCGGTCACGCCTGCCGTGATCGACGAGCGGCGGGCGTCTGACCTCGGGGGACGAGTGCGTTCACCCGCCGCTCTTCCTCAAACACTAGGCGCGGGGGGCCGCGGGGTCGTCATGCCCTCGTACCGATTGCCGGGCCTCCCGGAGGATGAGCGGCCCGGTGCGGCTACTCCTCTGGTTGGAGACCGGCGGGCCGGATCCCGGGGTCTTCCCGGAAGGGGCGCGCGGGGCGCGTACGCCCGCCAGGGCGTGACTTCGCTCACTTCCGGCGCACGCCGCCGCTGAGTGATCTTCATCTTTTCCGCTCCCCCGCCGGTGGCCGTTCCACACGCCCCGGCCGCGTCCGCCGGGCTCGCGGGGAGCGTGTCCGACGGGTCGGCAGGCCGCCCAATCCCCCTTCTCCGGCCGCCGCTTGGGCGATCGCGCCCGCCTTGGCCGTACGCAACCCGCTCCCCCGGGCCGGGCGTCGGGGATTCCCCGGGGCTCCGGCAAACCGGTCGCCGACGCATGCGCGGCCTATCAGCGCGTGCGCCCGGCAATCCGTAAGCTGGGCACGTCAGACGGACCGGGCAGCGGGGATGAAGATGGCGATGATGCGGCTCCGGCGCGAGGACCCGCGTGTCGTCGGCTCGTTCCGGCTTCACCGCCGGCTGGGCGCGGGCGGCATGGGCGTGGTGTACCTCGGCTCCGACCGGCGCGGACAGCGGGTGGCACTCAAGGTGATCCGGCCGGACCTGGCCGAGGACCAGGAGTTCCGGTCGCGGTTCGCGCGCGAGGTGCAGGCGGCCCGGCGGATCCGCGGCGGGTGCACGGCCCGGCTGGTGGCCGCCGATCTGGACGCGGACCGCCCGTGGTTCGCCACGCAGTACGTACCGGGCCCCTCGCTGCACGACAAGGTGAACGAGGAGGGGCCGCTGTCGGCGGCTCAGACCGCCTCCATCGGGGCGGCGTTGGCCGAAGGTCTGCTGGCCGTGCACGACGCGGGGGTGGTGCACCGCGACCTGAAGCCGTCGAACATCCTGCTGTCGCCCAAGGGTCCGCGCATCATCGACTTCGGCATCGCCTGGGCGACCGGGGCGAGCACGCTGACGCACGTCGGTACGGCGGTCGGCTCGCCCGGCTTCCTCGCGCCCGAGCAGGTGCGCGGCGCTGCCGTGACGCCGGCGACGGACGTCTTCGCGCTGGGGGCGACCCTGGCGTACGCCTCGATGGCGGACTCGCCCTTCGGCCAGGGCAGTTCGGAGGTCATGCTCTACCGCGTCGTGCACGAGGAACCGCAGCTCATGGCCGTGCCGGACGCGTTGGCGCCACTGGTGCACGCGTGCCTGGCCAAGGATCCCGAGGAGCGGCCGAGCACGCTCCAGCTGTCGCTGCGGCTGAAGGAGATCGCGGCGCGCGAGGCGCACGGGGTGACGGACGGCAGGCATCCGTCGGTGCGCCGGGAGCCCGAACGCCCGTCGGGCCGCCGGGCCGCGGAGTACGCGGAGCAGCGCACCGAGCGGCGTACGGTCCAGGCGCAGACGCCGCGCCCGCAGCCACCGCGCCAGTCCGGCCCGGCGCGGCCTGCGGTGCCGCGCCCGGCGGGCCGGCCCGGCGGGCCGCGTGGTGCGGGGCGGGGCGGAGTCCGGCCCGGTGCGCGGACGGGGTCCGGCGCCCGGCGTCCGGGGCCGGACCGGCGGTTGCTGCGGCAGCGCCTGACGGTCTTCGTCGTGGTGACGCTGCTGGTCGCGCTGGGCATCGCGGTGGCGCAGGGCTGTCAGGGCCCCGCGCACAGCATGGGTGAGCTCCCCCGGGTGCCCGTGACGTCACAGGGCCCGGCGGCGGCGCCTGGTGACGTGCCGTCGGCTCCGGGCCCTTCCTGACGTCCCGTCGGGGTCAGCTCTCCGGGCGGCCGGTCGTCACGGCGTAGAAGGCCACGGCCGCGGCCGCGCCGACGTTGAGGGAGTCGATGCCGTGGGCCATGGGGATGCGCACCCATTCGTCGGCGGCCCGCAGGGCGCGGGCGGACAGGCCGTCACCTTCCGCGCCGAGCATGAGCGCCACCCGGTCGAGCCGGTGCGGGGCGGCGGCGTCCATGGAGACGGCCTTCTCGTCCGGGGTGAGGGCCAGGACCTTGAACCCGGCCGTACGGACGGTCTCCAGGTCGTGCGGCCAGGTCTCCAGGCGGGCGTAGGGCACGGAGAAGACGGCGCCCATGGAGACCTTCACGGAGCGCCGGTAGAGCGGGTCGGCGCAGTCCGGCGAGAGCAGGACGGCGTCCATGCCGAGTGCTGCCGCGCTGCGGAAGATCGCGCCGATGTTCGTATGGTCCACGAGGCTCTCGAGAACCGCGACGCGCCGGGCGTCCCGCAGCAGTTCGCCGGCGTCCGGGAGCGGCTTGCGCGCCATGGAGGCGAGGGCGCCGCGGTGGACGTGATAGCCGGTGACCCGCTCGGCGAGTTCGGGGGTGACGGTGTAGACGGGGGCGTCGGCGGCCTCGATGACGTCGCGCATGACGTCCACCCACTTGGCCGTGAGCAGCATGGACCGCATCGCGTACCCGGCCTGCCCGGCGCGCCTGATGACCTTCTCGCCCTCGGCGATGAAGAGCCCCTCGGCGGGCTCGCGCCTGCGCCGCAGCTCGACGTCGGTGAGGCCGGTGTAGTCGTGGAGCCGGGGGTCGGCGGGGTCGTCGATGGTGATGAGCTCGGCCATGCTGTGTCCTGGTCCTCGTTGGTGCTGCGGGTCAGCCGCGGGGTTCCGGGCCGACCGTCACGACGTCGCCGACCACGATGACGGCCGGGGGACGTATGCCCTCGGCCGCGACCCGCTCCCCCGCTGTGGCGAGGGTCGCGTCGACGCGGCGCTGGGCGGCGGTGGTGCCTTCCTGGATCACCGCGACGGGTGTCCCGGCGGGGCGGCCGTGCCGGATGAGGGTGGCGGCGATGGCGCCGATGTTCTCCACCGACATCAGGAGCACGAGGGTGCCGCGCAGCTTGGCGACGGCGGCCCAGTCGACGAGGGAGCGCTCGTCGTCGGGGGCGACGTGGCCGCTGACGACGGTGAACTCGTGGGCCACGCCCCGGTGGGTGACGGGGATCCCGGCCGCGGCGGGCACGCTGATGGTGGAGGAGATGCCGGGTACGACGGTGCAGGGGATGCCCTCGTCGGCCAGCGCCTGGACCTCTTCCATGCCGCGGCCGAAGACGTAGGGGTCGCCGCCCTTGAGCCGGACCACGTTCTTCCCCGCGCGGGCGTGCTCGACGAGGGCGTTGTTGATGACCTCCTGGGCCATGAACCGGCCGTACGGGATCTTCGCCGCGTCGATCACCTCGACGTGCGGCGGGAGTTCGTCGAGGAGGTCGCGGGGGCCGAGGCGGTCGGCGATGACCACGTCGGCCTCGGCGAGCAGCCTGCGGCCGCGCACGGTGATCAGGTCGGGGTCGCCGGGGCCGCCGCCGACGAGGGCGACGCTGCCGGTGCCGCCGCTCGCGCGGTAGCGCGGGGCGGCGAGGGAGCCGTCGCGCAGGCCCTCCACGACGGCGTCGCGCACGGCGGCGGAGCGGCGCGGGTCCTGGCCGGTCAGCACGGCGACGGTGACGCCCTCGCTGCGGCCGGTGGCCGGGGTCCAGGCGGTGGCCGCCTCGGCGTCGTCGCTGCGGACGGCCCAGACGCGGCGGGCCTCGGCTTCGGCGGAGGCCGCTTCGTTGGCGGCCGGGTCGTCGGTGGAGATCAGGGCGTACCAGGCCCCGTCCAGGTCACCGCCCTGATAGCGACGGCGCTCCCAGCGGAACGCGCCGGTCCCGGCCAGCGCCTCGACGGAGGGGGTGGCGGACGGGGAGATCAGCAGCACGTCCGCGCCGGCCGCGAGGAGGGCGGGCAGCCGGCGCTGGGCGACCTGCCCGGCACCGAGGACGACGACGCGCCGGCCGGAGAGGCGAAGTCCGACGGGGTATGCGGTTTCGCTGGGCGCGTGCGGTGCCATGATCTCCTCCGGAGCGGCTGGTCAGAGTGCTGGTGACACTCTATGGGCTCCCTCAATGGGGCTCGGTCCCTGTCCGGTTTCCACACGGTTAACTGGGGCGCTGCCCCAGACCCCGATGCGCGGGTCCGTTGCCGCCTGCGGCGGAGAGCGCCCTTCGGGCGCGTCCTCAAACGCCGGACGGGCTAAAAGAAAGGCAAGAAGGGCGTGCCCGGGCTGGAATGAACGCCCCGGACGGGCGAAAAGAAAAGCACGGCGCACCCCACAACCCGCACTCACCCACCGGCGGGAGGGGGTGGGGTCGGAGGGTGGGGTTCTGGAACGCGGTGCGTCGGCACGGCACTCAATACGCCTTACGGTGCCCGCACCGCGTTCCAGGTTCCCAGCCCGGAGGCCCCGCCCCCGGCACCCACCACACACCCAGCCCGGCCGGCGCTTGAGGCCGCCCGCCGCAGGCGCAACGGACCCGCACCCGCAAGACCGAGGCCAGAGGAAGACCTCAGCCCTTCTCGGTGACCCCAGCCGCATCGAAGGTAGCCACCTCATGCATCGCCCGCGCAGCACTCTGCACGACCGGCAGAGCCAGCAGCGCCCCCGTACCCTCCCCGAGGCGGAGGTCGAGGTCGACCAGCGGGCGCAGGCCCAGCTTGGTCAGGGCGGCGACATGGCCCGGCTCGGCGCTGCGGTGTCCCGCGATGCACGCGGCGAGCGCCTCCGGGGCGATGGCCCGCGCCACCAGCGCGGCCGCCCCGGCGCTCACGCCGTCCAGGATCACGGGCGTGCGCAGCGACGCGCCGCCCAGGATCAGGCCGACGAGCGCGGCGTGCTCCAGGCCGCCGACCGCGGCGAGGACGCCGATGGGGTCCTTCGGGTCCGGCTGGTGGAGTTCGAGGGCGCGCCGGACGACGTCGACCTTGCGGGCGTGCATCTCGTCGTTGATGCCGGTGCCGCGGCCGGTGATCTCGGCGGGGTCCGCCTCGGTGTAGACGGCGATGAGGGCGGCCGACACGGTGGTGTTGGCGATGCCCATCTCGCCGGTCAGGAGCGCCTTGTTGCCCGCCGCGACGAGGTCGCGGGCGGTCTCGATGCCCACCTCGACGGCGCGTAGCGCCTCTTCGCGGGTCATCGCGGCGCCGGTGGTGAAGTCGCCGGTGCCGGGCCGGATCTTGCGCGGGAGCAGGCCGGGGGTGCTGGGGAGGTCGCCGGCGACGCCGACGTCCACGACGCAGACCTCCGCGCCGACCTGGTTGGCGAAGGCGTTGCACACGGCGCCGCCGCCCAGGAAGTTGGCGACCATCTGCGAGGTGACCTCCTGCGGCCACGCGGTGACGCCCTGGGCGTGCACCCCGTGGTCGCCCGCGAAGATCGCCACGGCGGCGGGCTCCGGGATGGGCGGCGGGCACTTCCGGGACAGCCCGCACAGCTGCGCGGAGATGATCTCCAGCATGCCGAGCGCGCCGGACGGCTTGGTCATCCGCTTCTGCCGCTCCCACGCCTCGCCGAGCGCCTTGGCGTCCAGCGGCCGGATGCCGCGCAGGGTCTCCGAGAGCAGGTCGTGCGGGTCCTCGCCGGGCAGCGCGCGCCGCCCGTACGTCTCCTCGTGCACGACCCACGACAGGGGGCGCCGCTTGGACCAGCCGGCCTGCATCAGCTCGGGCTCGTCGGGGAATTCGTCGACGTAGCCGACGCACAGATAGGCGACGACCTCCAGGTGCTCGGGCAGCCCGAGTTCGCGCACCATCTCCCGCTCGTCGAAGAAGCTGACCCAGCCGACGCCGAGTCCTTCGGCGCGCGCGGCGAGCCAGAGGTTCTCGACGGCGAGCGCGGAGGAGTACGGCGCCATCTGCGGCTGGGTGTGCCGGCCGAGGGTGTGGCGGCCGCCGCGGGTGGGGTCGGCGGTGACGACGATGTTGACGGGGGTGTCGAGGATGGCCTCGATCTTCAGTTCCTTGAACTGCTTGGCCCGCGCCTTGGGGAGGGACTTCGCGTAGGCGTCGCGCTGCCGCGCCGCCAGCTCGTGCATCGCCTGCCGGGTCTCGGCGGAGCGGATGACGACGAAGTCCCAGGGCTGCGAGTGCCCGACGCTGGGCGCGGTGTGCGCGGCCTCCAGGACGCGCAGCAGCACCTCGTGCGGGATGGGGTCGGTGCGGAAGCCCTTGCGGATGTCGCGCCGTTCGCGCATCACGCGGTGCACGGCGGCGCGCTCGGCGTCGCCGTAGCCGACGGCGGCGGGGCCGGCGGGCTCCTCGTACGCCTCTTCCGGCGCCTCCTCGGGAGCGGGCTGCGCGGGCTCGGCGTGGGCCGCCTCGGCGTCGGCGGTACGCGGCGCGGGGACGGCCACGGGCTCGGCGGCGGGGGCCGGTTCCTGCTGCGGGGCGGGGATGTGCACGGCGGCGGACGCCGCCTGCTCCTCCTGTGCCACCGCGGACTCCACGGCCTCGGGCTCGGGTGCCTCGGCCTGAACGGACAAGGCCTGAACGGGCACGGCCTGAACCGGCTCGGCGGGCGCGGGGACGGCGGCGTGCGTGACCACCGTGTCCTCCGCGACGGCCGGGGCCTGCGCGACCAGGGTGTCCTGCGGGCGGGCGACGAGGTGCACGTCCTCGGAGACCTGCTCCTGCGGCGCGCTGTCCTGCGCGACGGCGTCCACGGGCGCGGGCGCCTCGGCCACGGCGGGCCGCGGCTGCGGCTGCTGGGCGACGGCCTCGGCGGCCGGTGCGGCGGGCTCGTCCGGTACGGCCTGCGGCTCGGTGGCAACAGCCGCCGCGGGAGCGGCCGGTGCGGGCTCCACGGCCTCGGCGGCGGGTGCCTGGACCTGCTGCTCGGGAGCGGCGGCCGGGGCCTCGTCGGAAAGCGGGGCTGCGAGCGGAACCGGCGCTCCGGAACCGGCGTCTACAGATGCGGGCGCGTCCACGACGGCCGGCGCGGGCTGTGCCGCCTCGGCGGGAGCCGCCGGTGCGGGGACCTGCTCCGCGTCCGCCTCGACGACGACAGCGGTCCCGTCGGCGGCTTCGGTGGTGTCGTGTCCGACCGCACCGTTCCCGGCGACAGCGGGAGCCTCGGTGACGGCAGGGCCCTCGGCGGCGACCGGCGCGGGCTGCGCGCTGTCGGCGACCGGTGGCACGGCGGCGGGAGGCTGCTCGCCGGAACCGTTGTCCACGAACGCCTGGTGAGCCTCTGCGGGTGCCTGCTCCTGCGGCACGGGCGCGGGCTGCGCGGCCTCCTGGACCGGCTCCACGGGTGCCTCGGGCTGCGGCTCGGGCGCGAAGTGCGCCTCGGCGGGCGCGGCCTGAGGCATCTCGGCAGGGGCGGGTGCCGCCTCCGCGGGTGTGGCCTCCGCGACCGTGGTGACGACGGGCTGAGGCGCGGCGGCCTGGGGCGCGGGCGCCTCCGGCTCGGCGGCGAGCTGCGGGGCCACGGCGGCTGACGTCACGTCACCGGGCGCCTCGACAGGTGCGGCGGCCGGCATCTCGGCGGACGCCTCGGCAGGTGCCACGGGTGCCGTCCCGGCGGCCGCGGCCGCGGGCTCGTCCTGCGCCACCGCCGGTGCGGCGGCCTGCTGCTGCGCGACGGCCGGGTGTTCGGCGGGGGCCTGCTCGGCGGCGGCCTCCGTGCCCGGCGCGGTGTGTCCGGAGCCGTCGGCGACTATCCCGTGACCGGTGTCGGCCGGGTGCGTGGCGGTGCTCTGCGCCGGCACGAAGGCGACGGCGGGCGCCGCGGGGGTCTCCGCGACGGGCGCGGGAGCCGCCTGGGCCGCGGCCTCGGCGGCGGGCGCGGCCGGGGGCTGCGCGGTCATGTGCTGCGGCTGCTGCGGCTGCTGCGGCTGCGCGTCCCAGGTGCCCGGCTGCTGCTGGGGCACCTCGCCGAGGCGCGGGACCTGCGGGAGGTCCGCGCCGTCCTGCGGGACGTCGAGGTACTCGGGGCCCTGACCGGGCGTCACGGGCGGCACGGCCCGGCCGGGCGCGGACGCCTGGTGCGGGGCCGCCGGGCCGCGGTCGGCGAGGGAACGCACGACGCCGCCGGTGGGGTCCGGCACGGGCGGGCCGAGGTGCAGGGGCCGCCGCGGGGCGGCGGGGGCCGCCGGGGCCGCGGGCGCGTGCGGCTGCCGGACGTCGCCGTAGTCGACGGAGCCGGTGTCGCGGCCGCCGGTCTCGTGCGTACCGCCCTGGACCGCGGGCTGT
This sequence comes from Streptomyces sp. NPDC001407, assembly GCF_042895325.1. Lineage (NCBI taxonomy): Bacteria > Bacillati > Actinomycetota > Actinomycetes > Kitasatosporales > Streptomycetaceae > Streptomyces > Streptomyces sp. NPDC001407. The sequence goes on along the minus strand of NZ_JBIAWF010000009.1, from coordinate 37,077 downwards.
TCCATCCAGGCGCCCTGGGCGCCCGGCATCAGCAGGAGGTCGTCCTCCTCGGCGCCGTCCGCCTCGCCCCCGTGGTCGAGGAAGGTGTAGGCGGCCGGGGCGCCGGGATCGGCGGGGGCGACGGGATCCGCGGGGAACGAGGGGCCGGGAAGCTCGCCTGCGTTCTCCGGCTGTCCCTCGCCCGGGAACTGGCCGGTGTCGGTCATGCGTACCCCTCGCCCATCGGTAGTGCTCCTTCCAACCGCTCACGCCCATAGTCAAGAACGAGCGTCCGTGCCTCGCGGCACGTTGCATGTCGCCCGCCCCTACCTTGCCGTGCTCCCGCCAAAAGGAGGGAACGTTCGGGACATTGACGACTGTGGTGTCGGACACCGAGGGGCGGTACAACGATCCGCAACCCTACCCTCCGCCCGGCGCGCCGGGCTCACAGGTGGGTGTGGCGACCACTCAGAAGGAAGGCCACGGTGCGCTCGCGCTCGGTCCAGGCGCCGGTGTCGAGCTCCACGGCCTGGAGCAGGGCGCACTCCACGGCGTAGCCGCCTTCGGCGAGCGCCCGGCCGATGGCCTCGGCCTCGTCGCGGGTCGCGGCGTGGGCGACGATCCGCTCGGGTCTGCGGGCGGCGCACGCGGCGACCACGGGCGCTCCCCCGCCGCCGACGCGGACGACGTCGGGCTCGGGGAGGTCCTCCAGGACGTGCGGGGCGGTGCCGTGGACGACCTGGAGCTGTACGCCGTAGCGGCGGGCGGCGGCGGTGGTGCGGGCGCAGGCGTCCGCGTCTCGGTCGACGGCGATGACGGCGGCGCCGAACCGGGCGGCCTCGACCGAGGCGGCGCCGCTCGCGGAGCCGATGTCCCAGACGAGGTCGCCCACGCGGGGCCCGAGCCGGGCCAGTTGGGCGGCGCGCAGCTCGGCGGACTCGCCTTCACCGAGGTCCGTGCCGTAGGCGTCGGAGGGCAGGGCCCAGCCGCGTACGGCCGGGGGGTAGCCGGGGTCGCGGCCGGCGATCCAGCCGCCCGCGGTGCGCTGCCGGGTGACTCCCCAGCCCTGGGCCGCCGGCTGGGCGGTGCCGGGGCCCGCGCCGCCGATGACGATGACGACGTTGGGGTCGCGCCAGGTGTGGTCGGGGACCTTGTCGGAGGTGAGGACGGTGACCTGCTCGCGGGCGGTGCCCAGTTCCTCGCAGATGACGAAGGTGCGGTGGACGGGCCCGAGGAGGAGGGCGAGTTCGGCGGGGCCCGCGCCGGGCGAGGTGAGGACGGCGACCTTGGTGTGGGCGCGGCAGACGTTGACGGCGCGCCGCAGGTCGCGGCTGTGGGCGACGACGACCTGGGCGTCGTCCCAGGGCATGCCGACGCGGGCGAAGGCGGTGGCGACGGCGGAGACGGCGGGGACGACCTCGACCTCCAGGCCGTGCTGGGGGGCGCGCAGGGCGCGTACGACGCCGAAGAAGCCGGGATCGCCGTCGGCGAGGACCACGGCGGAGCCGCGGTGTCCGGCGATGCGGCGGGCGGCGAGGTCGACGCTGCCGAGCCTGACGCGCTCGGCCGTCGGCGGGATCTCGGGCAGCGCCAGGTGGTGTCCCGCGCCCGCCACCAAGGTGGCGGCGGCCAGGGCCGATCGGGCCGTGTCCGTCAGCGGTGAGCCGTCCCACCCGATCACCGTGACCCGGTCGGCCATCGTGTCAGTCTCCTGGGGCTCGTCTGTCGCGGGTCGGGGCCCACACAGGCGTGGGCAGGGTGAGATTACCCCGCTCGGCCCGGGCCGCAGAGCGCGCGGACGGTTCGGGGCGGACGCGTGCGGTCGTACGGGCCGGTGTGCCCGGCCGGGCCGCGCGCCGGTTCAGCGCCAGTCGTGGAAGACGCCCGCGTAGCCGGGGCCGCCGGCGTGCTGTTCGCGGACCTCGTCGAGGTCCTCGGGGAGCAGGCTCCAGACGATGAGGTCGCTGCGGATCTCCGTCCAGCCGCCGTCGGCCGTGCGGCCGCGGCCTATCCAGGCGTTGCGCAGGACTCCCTCGCTGATGCAGCCGATCTTCTGGGCGACCTGCTGGGAGGCGGTGTTGTCGGCGGCGGTGCGCAGTTCGAGGCGCTCGAACCGCTGGTCGCGGAAGAGCCATTCGGCGACCGCGAGCACGGATTCGCAGGCGTAGCCCTCGCCGCGGGCCCAGGGGGCGATGACGTAGCCGGCCTCGGCGGAGAGGGTGCGCCAGTCGGTGTGGTGCAGGTGCACGCAGCCGACGAGGCGGTGGGTGAGGAACTCGGTGACCGCGAAGACGATTCCGCGCCCCTGGGTGCGCTCGGCGGGTGCGCGCCGCAGGGCCCAGTCGCGGGCCTCGGCGGTGGTGTAGGGGTGGGGCGCGGAGGTCCAGGCGGTGACGAGTTCGTCGCTCATCATCTCGGCGAGCGCGGGCACGTCCTGGGCGTCGAACGGGCGCAGCACCAGCCGGTCCGTACTGATGGAGATGTCCGGGAAGGTGGATGTCATGTGCTGCTCCAACGCCGGGGAGGATGGGCTCGGGACGGTCCCGGTCCGGGCTTGAGTGCACCAGCATGCAGCATGGGTGCGCGGGTGCGCCAAGCGCGACCCGGTACGGCCGCAGGCCCGCGCGGGTGAGGAGTGCGCGGGCCTGCGGCCGTACGGGCGGGGACGGGTGCCCCGGTGAGGGGTGTGGTTCAGCCCTTCACGGGCCCGAAGGCGGGCAGGACCGCGCCGTTGCTGAACTTCTGCTCGATGAACTTCTTGACCTCGTCGGAGTTGAGGAGCTTCGCGAGCTTCACGATGCGCGGGTCCTCCTCGTTGCCCTTCTTGACCGCGAGGAAGTTGGCGTAGGGGTTGCCCTGGGCCTTCTCCAGGGCGATGGAGTCCTTGGCCGGGTTGAGCTTGGCGCCGATGGCGAAGTTGCCGTTGATGACGGCGGCGGCGACGTCGTCGAGGCGGGAGGGGATCTGGTCGGCGGCGAGCTCGGTGAACTTGACGCCCTTGTTGTCCTCGACGTCGGAGAGCTTGGCCCCGGCGCCCACGCCGTCCTTGAGCTTGATGACGCCGTTGTCGGCCAGCAGCTTCAGGGCGCGGCCCTCGTTGGTGGCGTCGTTGGGCACGGCGACGGTGTCGCCCTCGCCGAGGTCGGAGACCTTCTTGCCCTTCTTGGAGTAGAGGCCCAGCGGCTCCAGCTCGACGTCGACGACGGGCACGATGTCCGTCTTGTTCTTCTTGTTGAAGTCGTCGAGGTAGGGCTTGTGCTGGAAGAAGTTGGCGTCGACCTCACCGTTCTGGGTGGCGGTGTTGGGCAGGACGTAGTCACTGAACTCCCGCACCTTGAGGTTGAGGCCGGCCTTCTTCGCGAGGTTGTCGCGCACGAAGTTGAGGATGTCGGCGTGCGGGGTGGGGCTGGCGGCGACGGTGAGGGTGGCCTCGGGGTCGGCGTCCTTGCCCTTCTTCGCCGAGCCGGAGGAGGTGTCGGACGGGGCGCTGCAGGCGGCCAGACCGAGGGTGAGGGCTGCCGCGGCGGCCGCGGTGGTGAGCTTGACGGTGGTACGCACGAAGAGTGCCTCTTTCCTGATGTCACGAGGTGTTGCCGCCCGGCAAAGGGTCCGGGCTCGTGGGGTTGTTGTCCGTGGGGCGTGCGGGCCTCAGCGGGTCTCGGTGAGCGCGGGGGCCGCGGCCTCGTCCGGCGTCCCGGCGGGGGCCGGCTTGCGGGCGGCGGGCAGCAGTCCGCGCAGTCCGACGGTGGCCGCCTGGCGGGCGCCGCGTCCGGCGATGCGGCGTACGACGAGGTCGCCGGCGAGCTGGACGGCGGTGACGATGACGATGAGCAGCACGATGGTGATGTTCATCAGGCCGGTCTCGTGGCGCTGGAAGCCGTAGGAGATGGCGAGGTTGCCGAGCCCGCCGCCGCCGACGGCGCCGGCCATGGCGGAGTAGCCGATGAGGGCGATCACGGTGGTGGTCAGGCCCGCGACGATCGAGGCCAGCGCCTGCGGGAGCAGCACCTTGAGGACGACGGTCCAGGTGCCGCCGCCCATCGACTGGACGGCCTCGACCAGTCCGTGGTCGACCTCGCGCACGGCGGTCTCCACCAGGCGGGCGAAGAAGGGGACGGCACCGACGGCGAGGGCGACGACCGCGGCGCTGGGGCCGATGGAGGTGCCGACGACGAAGCGGCTGAAGGGGATCAGCCAGACGAGGAGGATGATGAAGGGCAGGGAGCGGCCGAGGTTGACGACCGCGCCGATGACCTTGTTCACCACGACGTTCTGGAGCAGTGCCCCGCGGTCGGTGAGGACGAGCAGGATGCCTAGCGGCAGGCCGCCGACGATGGCGTAGACCGTGGACCACCACACCATGAAGAGGGTGTCGAGACACGCGTCGCGCAGCAGGGGCTGCATCTCGGACCAGGTCACTTGGCACCTTCCTTGAGGAGCTCGTCGGCAGGCGCCGGGGACTTGACGGGGGCGACCTCGACCTGGAGGCCCTGCTCGCGCAGGAAGCCGATCGGGACGACGTTCTCCTCGAAGCGGCCGGGGAGCTCGATGCGCATCCGGCCGATCTGCTTGCCGCAGACGGTGTCCATCGCGGCGCCCAGGATCGAGATGTCGACGTTGTAGGTGCGCGACAGCTGGGAGATGACCGGCTGGGTCGCGGCCTCGCCGTGGAAGGTGATGTCGACGACCGTGCGGTCCTCGCCGGAGGGCTCGCCGCCGACGGGGAAGAGCTCGGCGGCCAGTTCGGAGCCGGGGGTGGCGAGCAGTTCGGAGACGGTGCCGGACTCCACGACGCGGCCGCCCTTCATGAGGGCCGCGGAGTCGCAGATGGTCTTGACGACCTCCATCTCGTGGGTGATGAGGAGGACGGTCAGGCCGAGCTGCCGGTTGAGGTCGCGCAGCAGCGTGAGGATGGAGCGGGTGGTCTCCGGGTCGAGCGCGGAGGTCGACTCGTCGGAGAGCAGCACCTTGGGGTCGCCGGCCAGGGCGCGGGCGATGCCGACGCGCTGCTTCTGGCCGCCGGAGAGCTGGCCGGGGTAGGCCTTGGCCTTGTCGGCGAGGCCGACGAGGTCGAGGAGTTCGAGTGCCTTGCGGCTGCGTTCCTTGCCGGAGACGCCCAGGATCTCGAGCGGGAGCTCGATGTTGCTCTGGACGGTGCGCGAGGAGAGCAGGTTGAAGTGCTGGAAGACCATGCCGATGCGGCTGCGGGCCTTGCGCAGCTCGGCATTGGCGCGGGGGCCGCGCCCGGCGAGCGCGGTCAGGTCCTGGCCTGCCACGGTGACCGTGCCGGAGCTGGGGCGCTCCAGGAGGTTGACGCAGCGGATGAGGGTCGACTTGCCGGCGCCGCTCTGGCCGACGACGCCGTACACCTCGCCCTCGCGCACGTGCAGGTCGACGCCGTCGAGGGCGGTGACCTCGCGGCCGCGTGAGCGGTAGACCTTTGTCAGGCCCGTAGTGGTGATCACAGGGGATTCCGTCACTGTCGAGTGCGCGGCGTGGGTGGTGCCGGCACGGGAGTTCATTGCGGAACGCGGCATCGGTGATCCCCGGCGGGCGCGTGGCGCGCGGCTTCGGGGTCCTGGTGACGCGGGGCGGAGCGGCCGGTCCGGGTCCTGCTGGATCCGGATCGGGCTCTACGGGTCTCGCTTCGGGGCGCGAGGCACAGAACGGGGGCCCTCAGCGGTCACACATTCGACACATGCAACGAGCACCGGGCGTCGTCATCGCCTCGGTCGCAAGGGTGCGGCTGCTCGTCGTGGTCATGCGGGAAAGTAAAACAGAAGCGTGTGCGAGTCGGCCAAGCCTGTCCGAATAGCGGACGCGACTGGCCGAAGCGTGGACGTCACCGGCCGATTCCGGATGATCTCCCGGCCACCCCGTGGCCTGCGCGGATGTGGGCGCGGGGCGCCTCCTCCGGGCCCGGCGGAGGGGCGGGCGGCCCGCCGTATGTGGCCAAGACCACGGCTTCCCGTCGGCGGTACGGGGCCGGGGGCGGGGCCGGGGGCCGGTCCCGGTGCGCCCGCGGCGGGCCATTAAAGTCGTCCCATGCTTGTCCAGCCCCCTCCGCCCGCCCGCGCCGCCCGGCGGCCGCGGTGATCGACGCGCTGACGCTCGCGGTCGGCCTGACCGCCCTCGCGCTCGCCGCCTGGTGCGGCTTCGCCTTCTCGCGTGACCAGTCCACCAAGGACTGGCACTTCATCGGCATGGCCGTGGTGTCCGTGCTGGCCCTGGCCCAGCTCGTCATCGGCGTGGTGCGGCTGGCGGGCGGCGACAAGCCCGCGCAGGGCATGGCCATCTTCGTCGCCTATCTGATCGGGTCGGCCGCGGCCGTCCCCGCCGCCGGGTTCATGTCGCTCGTGGAGCGCACGCGCTGGGGGTCTGCGACCGTGGCGGCCGGCGGCGTGATCCTGGCCGTGCTCGAAGTCCGGCTCTACGACATCTGGGGAGGCTGACCATGGCCGATTCCACCGAGCCGCCCGCCAAGGCGGCCTTCGACCTCGGCCAGGGGCCCGGCCGGCTGCTGGTCTGGCTCTACGGCGTCTTCACCGTGGCGGCCGCCTCGCGCTCGATCGTCCAGATGATCCTGGACTTCGGCAAGGCGCCTCTGGCCTACGTCCTGTCCGCGGTGGCCGCGGTGGTCTACGCCTTCATCACGTACTCGCTGGTGCGCGGCGGACCCACGGCCCGCAAGGCGGCGCTCGTGTGCTGCGGCGCGGAGCTGGCCGGCGTGCTCGTCGTCGGCACCTGGACCCTGGCCGCGCCCTCGGCCTTCCCCGACGCGACGGTGTGGTCGGACTACGGCATGGGCTACCTCTTCATCCCCGTCATCCTCCCGGTGACGGCGATGATCTGGCTCAGGCGGGCGGCCCTGCCGGGCCGAGGCTAGCAGTGTCCGGCTGACCGTTCGCGCCAAACCTGCGGACCGTCCCGTCCGCACCACCGCTGCGCGGCGGTGTCCTCAATCGCCGGACGGGCTTGTGTGTGCCGCAGGTTGACGATCACATGCGGCACACCCAGCCCGTCCGGCGTTTGAGGACGCTCCCCCAGACTTCGTCCGGGGGGACCCCCAAGGGCGCCCCCGCCGCTGGGGGCACCCCCGGACGGAGTCTGGGGGAGGTAGCTGGGGGAGGCAACAGACCCGCGCCTTACGACGAGCCGCGTCCAATCCCTCAGGCGAAAGCCGCCGCAGGCACCGGTTTCTCCAGGGTCACCAGCACCAGCTTGCGGGTCACCTGTTCCGTGCCCACCTGTGCGTAGCCCCACTTGCGGTACAGCCGCAGGTTGCCCTCGTTGCGGTGGCCCGTCGCCAGCCGGAAGCGGCGCGCCGACCACTCGTCCGCGAGCCGGTCCTCGACCGCGCCCAGCAGCCGTCCGCCCAGCCCGTGCCGCTGCATCCGGGGGTGCACGATCAGGCCCGCGATGGAGGCCGTGCCGTCCCCGTCGACCGTGCCGCGCACCGAGCCGACGACCTCGTCGCCGAGCCGGGCCACCAGCACACAGCCACCGGCCAGTTCCGTGCGGAGCCCGTCGAGGGTCTGGGTGAGAGGTTCGATGGAATAGTCGCCGTAGAGCTCGGCCTCGCCCTGATAACAGAGGTACTGGAGCTTGAGGATCTGCTCGGCATCGTCTTCGGTCGCCGCAGAGATGGTCACGCTCATGCCCATGTGCGCACGCCTCCCCTATGTCGGTTCGGTCCGCCCTGACAGGAGCCGTCGCGTGGTCACGCCGCCTCCGTGGCGCCGGCTGTCTAACGCTCCTTTCCCCCACGTTCAGGAGCCGCAACCTCCGCCGTGAGCATTCTGCGCAGACAACCAAGGCAACGGGAACGGACGGGCCCCAAAGATCCTTGTGAGATACCCAACTCACCTGCGATTTCTCGGTAGGTCGGGTCACTTCGGGAGAGCAGGGCACCCAGCAGCCCCGGGCATCTGCCGGGCAGCCGGCGCACGACGGCACGCAGCGCGCGGCTCTCCTCGGCGGCGAGCACCGCCTGCTCCACGCAGGACTCGCCCGCCGGTTCCTCCGCGGTCGGGTCGTAGGGCACCTCACGGCGGGCCCGGCGGCGCGCGACGCGGGCCTCGGCCCGTACGGCGGCGCGCAGCCGCAGCGCGGAGACGGACCACCGGCCGCGGGCGGCGCGCCGGTCGCTCAGCAGCCGTACCCAGACGGACTGTTCGAGGTCGGCGGCCTCGATGCCTGCGGCCGGTGCCTCCGCCGCGCACTCGGCCGCCAGCAGCGGCCGCAGTGCGGTCAGAAGATCGTTCGGTGTCATGACGGGCGGGACGTGACCGGCCCGCCCGCCGGTTGCCACCAGGGCGCGCCCTCACCCTCGCGGGTGAGAACGCGCGCCGTGCTTACAGTTGACGGCTGTGCGCCACTACTTGCGGAAGTCCGCCGCCGCGAGCGCCGCCGTATCGCAGTTGTCGGAGAAGATCCCGTCGATGCCGGTGGCGAAGTACGCCTTGAAGGCGCCGAACGCGTCGCCGTAGGCGTTGGGGTCCGTGCCGCGCCGGAAGTCGGCGGGCAGGAAGCTGTTCTCGTTGCGCATGGTGTAGGGGTGCAGGAACAGGCCCTGCGCGTGTGCGTCGCGGACCAGCGTGGTCGGCTCGGTGAGCCGGTCGTTCTTGTCGCGGGGGATGATCTGGTTCACCCACGGGCCGATGCCCTGCGCGAAGCCCGCGATCCACTTCAGGCCCGTGGGCGTGATGAGGTCCTTGACCGTGCGCGGGTCCTTGGCCTCGACGAAGTCCCAGGGGCGGGTGGGCAGGTCGTCGAGCAGCAGCACCTTGGGGCAGTCCACGCCCAGCTTGCCCAGCCGCTGGAGGCTGCTCGGCTCGAAGGACTGGAGGAAGGTGTGCCCGTTGCGGCCGGCCCGTCCGTAGCGGCGCAGCAGCTTGGCCAGGCGCTCCTCCAGGCCGAGCCCGGCCTTGCGGAAGTACGTGGGGTGCTTGGTCTCGACGTGCAGCCAGATCTTGCGCCCGCGCTTGCGGCCCTGCTCGTCGGCCCACTTGAGGACCTCTTCGAAGGTGGGCACGTCCCAGCGGCCGTCGTAGAGGGTGTTGTGCTGCCGGGTGCCCGGGATGCGCTCGATCGCCCGCAGCGTCTTGAGCTCGGCCAGCGTGAAGTCCTCGGTGAACCAGCCGGTGTGCGCCGTGCCGTCGACCGTCCTGGTCGTCTTGCGGGAGGCGAACTCCTTGCGCGTGGCGACGTCGGTGGTGGCGGTGATGTCGTTCTCGTGCCGGCAGACCAGGTGCCCGTCCTTGGTGGGCACGACGTCCTGCTCGATGACGTCCGCGCCGCCTGCGAGGGCGTACTCGTAGGAGCCGAAGGTGTGCTCGGGGCGGTAGCCGCAGGCGCCGCGGTGGCCGACGACGACCGGGACCGGCAGGTCCTTGTACGAGCCGGAGTCACCGTGCCCGCGCCCGTACGCCGCGGGGGTCCCGCCGGACGGCGTGCCCGGCCCGCGCTGCGCGGCGGCCGCCGTGCCGCCGAGGGCGACCGCCCCCGCCCCGAGGGCCGCCGCGGCCCCCAGAAGGGTGCGCCTGCCCGGCCGCTGCTCCTGCTCCATGAAAGCTCCTAGCGATGTGTTGCTTTCGGTGCCTGTCCGGCACCTGTGAGACGCGCCGATCGTAGGCACGTACGACTTTCCGATGGGAAGACGAAGGTCAAACAGGGTGCAAAGTCACGTCAACACTGTGTATCGCGTCGATGAACCCGGCGTGCGCGTCCGGGGTACCGGCGAGTATGGTCAGCCCCTGCGCAGGAGTGCGCCACCTCGACCACCACGACCGGAGGGCCCGTTGTCCCGCATCTTGCTCAAGGCGTTTCTCGGATTGCTCATGCGCGTCCTGTACCGCCCCAAGGTCGAGGGCGCGGAGCACATCGCCGAGAGCGGCCCGGTGATCCTGGCCGGCAGCCACGTGACCTTCGTCGACTCGCTGTTCCTCGCGCTGGTGGTCAAGCGCCAGGTGTTCTTCATCGGCAAGGACGAGTACGTCACGGGCAAGGGCGTCAAGGGCCGGCTGATGGCCTGGTTCTTCGGCAGCTCCGGGATGATCCCGGTGGACCGCGACGGTGGTCACGGCGGCGTCGCCGCGCTGATGACCGGCCGCCGGATCCTGGACGAGGGCAAGGTCTTCGGGATCTACCCCGAGGGCACCCGCTCCCCCGACGGCCGTCTCTACCGCGGCCGCACCGGCATCGCCCGGCTGACGCTGATGACGGGCGCGCCGGTGGTGCCGTTCGCGATGCTCGGGATGGACAAGGTCCAGCCGGGCGGCAAGGGCAAGCTCCGCATCGCCCCGGTGACGATCCGCTTCGGCAAGCCGCTGGACTTCTCCCGCTACGAGGGCATGGACCGCGACCGCTACGTCCTGCGGGCCGTCACCGACGAGGTGATGACCGAGGTGATGGAGCTGTCGGGCCAGGAGTACGTGGACATGTACGCCACCAAGGCCCGGGAGACCAAGGCCGCCTGACACACCGTCACTCCCGACCCGGTCCGCTCTAGGCCCGGCCGAAGCACGCGGGCTGGAAGCCCGGGTCGGCCGGGCCCTTGCGTGCCAGGGCATTGAGCACCCACTGGGCCACGACCGGGTCCTTGGTCGCCTGGTCGTGCATGAAGGGGTCGAGCGGGCACTTGTCCTGGAGCACGACGTTGGTGAGGTGCTCCGCGGGCCCGGTCAGCAGGGCGCTGGTGTAGGGGATGACGACCTCGTCGTGCCGGGTGGTGATGACCGTGTAGTCCGGGCCCGCCGGGGTCTCCTCGCCCGCGTTGAGCTTCTTCATCAGGTCGGAGCCGACCTGCTGGTCCACACAGGACGGGCAGAAGGTCCAGCCCGCGGGGATGGCGAGCGGGTTCTTGGTGCCGTGGTTGGAGGGCACGATGCCGATGAGGTCGTCGACCTTGTCCGCGCCGCCCAGGAACTTCACGTAGTAGCGCGGCATCATGCCGCCCTGGCTGTGACCGACGATGTCGACCTTGGCAGCACCCGTCGCGCCCCGCACGGCCTCGACGAAGTCCCGCAGCTCGGCGGCCGCCTGGGGGATGGGGTCGGTCTCCATGTGCCCGTAGTTGAAGGCGAAGACGCAGTAGCCCGCCTCCTTCAGCTTCGGGGAGAGCGCCGCCCAGTTCTCGGCCATCAGCTTGAACGTGCCGTTGACCAGCACCACCGGCTGGGGGTGGGCCGAATCCGGCTTGCACGACCAGTCGTTGGCACCGCGGGGCGGGATGTCGAGGACGGAGGCCGAGGCGGGGGTGGCGAGCCCCGCGAGGCCGAGGGTCGCGGTGGCCGCGGCGGCGAGGAGGAGCCTGACAGTTCTGCGCAGACGCATGGGGGGTCCTTAAGCACGGGACTCTCGTCCGAACCATGTTCGACAATGTCGACCAGTGGTCGAGATGGTTGCGTGCGCATAAGGATCACGTCAAGGGCAATTGTTTCCGGGATATGTCACACGGGCCGAGGCTTGCCGCCCCGGCCCGTGTGCGATTTGCTGCTCACTTGAGCCAAGTTGCGCTCAGCGCTGCCGGGATCGTGCCCCGTCCTGCCACTGCGGGTCGGCTGTGGCTGGTCGCGCCCGCGCGGCGGAGCCGCACAACGTCACAGCCTCCGCCCCTTACGGGGCGGTTCCGCACTGGACTTCGGCAAGTTCGCTCAGTGACCTCCCGAGCCCTCCTCCAGGCGCTGGCCGCGCAGCAGGAACCACGCGACGGCCGCCGTCGCCAGCAGCACCGCCGCGCCGATCCCGGAGGCGATCCGCAGGCCCTCGACGAAAGCGTGCTGCGCCGAGGAGAGCAGGGCGTCGCCCGTCCCGTGCGGCAGCCCGGCCGCGGCCTCGGCCGCGCCGCCCAGCGAGTCGTGGGCCTCGGCCGCGGCCCGGTCCGGCACCCCGGCCGGCGTGTGGAAGCCGCGGTAGACGCCGGTGACGATCGACCCGAGCAGGGCGATGCCGAGCGCCGCGCCGAGCTCGTACGCCGTCTCGGAGACCGCCGAGGCCGCGCCCGCCTGCTCCTTGGGGACGCTGGAGAGGATCACGTCGGCGGTGACGGTGAACGAGAAGCCCGCGCCGACGCCGACCACCAGCAGCACCGCGCCCAGGACGGGGTAGGCGGTCTCCGCGTTCAGCCAGGTGAGCACGGCGAGCGCGACGCCGATGGCCGCGAGGCCGCCCGCCACCACCGACCGCACGGACCAGCGCCGGGCGGCCCGCCCCGCGAGCAGGCCCGCGGTCACCGCGCCCACGGCGGCGGGCAGTTCGGCGAGCCCGGCCTCCAGCGGGCTGCGGCCCTGGACCAGTTGGAGGAACTGCGACAGGAAGAACACCAGCCCGGACAGGCCCAGGATGGTCAGCAGGTCGGCGAGGACCGCCCCGGAGAAGCCGCGGTGGTGGAAGAGCCGCATGTCCAGCAGCGGCTTGGGGAGCTTGAGCTGGCGCCGTACGAACCACACCATCACCAGCAGCCCCACGACGCCGGCCAGGACGTAGTACCAGCGGAAGCCGTACGCCGCCGCCTCCTTGACGGCGTAGACGACCGCCACGATGCCGACCATCGACAGGGCCACGCTGAGCAGGTCCCAGGGGCCGGGCGAGGGGTCCTTGGACTCGGGGAGCAGCTTGATGCCGACGAGGACGAGCACGGCCATGACCGGCAGGTTGATCAGGAAGACCGAGCCCCACCAGAAGTTCTCCAGCAGGAAGCCGCCCACCACCGGGCCCACGGCGGCTCCGGCGGAGGCCATCGCGCCCCAGATGCCGATGGCGAGGCTGCGCTCCCGGGGGTCGTGGAAGAGATTGCGGATCAGGGCCAGCGTCGAGGGCATCAGCGTCGCGCCCGCCACGCCCAGCAGGGCGCGGGCGGCGATCATCATCTCCGGGCTGGTCGCGTAGGCGTTGAGCACGGAGACGCCGCCGAACGCGATCGCGCCCGTGAGCAGCAGTTTCTTGCGGCCGATGCGGTCGCCGAGGCTGCCCATGGAGACCAGCAGGCCGGCGATGACGAAGGAGTAGATGTCACCGATCCACAGCAGCTGGGTGCCCGAGGGACGCAGGTCCTCGCTGAGGAAGGGGGTGGCGAGGCCCAGCACGGTGGCGTCGACGGCGACCAGCAGGACGGCCAGGACGAGGACGGCGAGCGCGAGCCAGCGGCCCGGACGCGGCGCTTCCGGCGCGGCGGCCGGCCGTGGGGTGACAGTGTGACCGGTCACGGTTTCATCCTCCGCTCCGCGCCGCCGAGCAGCAGCTCGGCGACCATGCGGGTGCGGTCCTTGGCCGCGACCCTGCCCTCCTGCACGGCCCAGGCGCCGGCGCCGATCAGGCCGTAGAGCGCCTCGGTGAGCCAGGCGGGTGAGAGTTCGAGCCGGAAGGTGCCCTCTTCCTGGCCGCGCAGGAAGAGCGCGGTGACGCGGGCGTCCAGCCGGTTCCAGCCCTCGTTGACCCCGGCTTCGTAGAGCTGGTTCTCGGTGAAGAGGAAGGCCATGAGCCCGGCCGCCGGCTCGGTCTTCGCGACCAGGCGGCGGAGCGCGTCGGCCGCGTCGCCCTCCTCGGTGCGGGCCTCGTCCAGGGCGTGCTCGAACTGCCGGATGCTGAGGTCCTCCAGCGCGCGCACGAGCGCGTCGCGCCCGGCGAAGTGGCGGTGGAGGGTGGCGCGGCTGATCCCCGCGGCCCGGGCGATCTCGTCCATGGACGCGGTCGCCTTGCGGGTGAGCAGCCCTGCGGCTGCTTCGAGCACATGGTCCGGTTCGACACTCATGAGACGACCATAACCCGGATGAGACAGCGATGTCTCATCCGGGTGTCCGACGTCTCAGGTTCGACACGTGTGTCCAAGCGGTCTTGTCGAAGCCCCAGTGCGGTACGCGCCCCGTAAGGGGCGCGGGGCTCTTTCGATATGCGGCTCCGCCGCGTGGGCGCGACCAGCCCCACCGGCCCGCAGCGACCCGACCGCAATTCCAGCGGAGCGCTCAGCGCTTGGCCTCGGCCCACTCACGCTGCACCGCCAGATCCGCCTTGACCTCGCCCAGCTGCGCCGCGACCGCCGAGGGCGCCGTGCCGCCGCGCCCGCTGCGCGAGGCGAGCGCGCCGGGCACGTCGAGGACCGTACGGACCTCGGGGGTGAGGTGCGGCGAGATCGCGGCGAACTGCTCGTCCGTGAGCTGGTCGAGCTCGATGCCGTGGGCCTCGCACTCCTTGACGCACTCCCCCGCCACCTCGTGCGCGACCCGGAACGGCACGCCCTGCTTGACCAGCCACTCCGCGATGTCCGTGGCCAGCGAGAAGCCCGCCGGGGCCAGCTCCTCCATCCGGGCGCGGTTGACGGTGAGGGTCGCCATCATCCCCGTGAAGGCCGGGAGCAGGATCTCCAGCTGGTCGCAGGAGTCGAAGACCGGCTCCTTGTCCTCCTGGAGGTCGCGGTTGTAGGCGAGCGGCAGCGCCTTGAGCGTCGCCAGCAGGCCGGTCAGATTGCCGATGAGCCGGCCGGACTTGCCCCGCGCCAGCTCGGCGATGTCGGGGTTCTTCTTCTGCGGCATGATCGAGGAGCCGGTGGAGAAGGCGTCGTGGAGGGTCACGAAGGAGAACTCCTTCGTGTTCCAGATGATGACCTCCTCGGCGATCCGCGACAGGTCCACGCCGATCATCGCCGTGATGAATGCGAACTCCGCGACGAAGTCCCGGGCGGCCGTCCCGTCGATGGAATTGCCGGCCGAGCCGCCCTCGAAGCCGAGGTCGGCGGCGACCGCCTCCGGGTCCAGGCCGAGCGAGGACCCGGCGAGCGCCCCCGAGCCGTACGGCGAGACGGCCGTGCGGGTGTCCCACTGCCGCAGCCGCTCCGCGTCCCGGCCGAGCGCCTGGACGTGGGCGAGCACGTGGTGGGCGAAGAGGACGGGCTGGGCGTGCTGGAGGTGCGTGCGACCCGGCATGGCCACGTCCGCGTGCGCCTCGGCCAGGCCGACCAGCGCCTCCTGGAGATCGGCGAGCAGTCCGCCGATGATCCGGGCGTGGTCGCGCAGATACATCCGGAAGAGCGTGGCGACCTGGTCGTTGCGGGACCGGCCGGCGCGCAGCTTGCCGCCGAGGTCGGGGCCGAGCCGCTCCAGCAGGCCGCGCTCCAGGGCGGTGTGCACGTCCTCGTCGGCGATGGTGCCGGTGAAGGTGCCCGCCGCGACATCGGCCTCCAGCAGCCCGAGGCCGTCGATCATCCGCTGGAGCTCGTCGGCCGTCAGCAGACCGGCCTTGTGCAGCACGCGCGCGTGGGCGCGGGAGCCCGCGATGTCGTACGGGGCGAGGCGCCAGTCGAAGTGGACGGAGGCGGAGAGCTTGGCCAGTGCCTCGGCGGGTCCGTCCGCGAACCGGCCGCCCCACAGCCGTACGTCGCCGCCGCTGTTGCCGTTGCTCACTTGCTGCTCCTCAAGGCTGGTGGTGTGCGGCCGCCTCCCCGCCACGTGGCGGGGAGGCGGCTCCGTGCAGGGTTTCTAACCGCTGGACTCAGACCAGGTCACGCTTGGCCGCGATCTTCGACGAGAGGCCGAAGATCTCGATGAAGCCCTTGGAGAGCGACTGGTCGAAGGTGTCGCCGGTGTCGTAGGTGGCGAGGTTGAAGTCGTAGAGCGACTTCTCGGACTTCCGGCCGGTGACGACGGCCCGGCCGCCGTGCAGCGTCATCCGGATGTCGCCGGAGACGTGCTCGTTGGCCTCGGCGATGAAGCCGTCCAGCGCCCGCTTGAGCGGAGAGAACCACAGGCCGTCGTAGACCAGCTCGCTCCACCGCTGCTCGACCTGCCGCTTGTAGCGGGCCAGCTCGCGCTCGACGGTGACGGCCTCCAGCTCCTGGTGGGCGGTGATCAGCGCGATCGCGCCGGGCGCCTCGTAGATCTCCCGGGACTTGATGCCGACCAGCCGGTCCTCGACCATGTCGAGCCGGCCGACGCCCTGGGCCCCGGCGCGCTCGTTGAGCTGCTGGATGGCCTGGAGCACGGTGACGGGCTTACCGTCGATGGCGACCGGGACGCCCTGCTCGAAGGTGATGATCACCTCGTCGGCCTCCCGGGGGGTGGCCGGGTTCGCCGTGTAGTCGTAGACGTCCTCGATCGGGGCGTTCCAGATGTCCTCCAGGAAGCCGGTCTCCACGGCCCGCCCGAAGACGTTCTGGTCGATGGAGTACGGCGACTTCTTGGTGGTCGCGATCGGGAGCTGCTTCGCCTCGCAGAAGGCGATGGCCTTGTCCCGGGTCATGGCGTAGTCCCGGACGGGGGCGATGCAGGTGAGCTCCGGCGCGAGGGAGGAGATGCCCGCCTCGAACCGCACCTGGTCGTTGCCCTTGCCGGTGCAGCCGTGGGCGACGGTGCTCGCGCCGTGCTTCTTGGCGGCGGCGACGAGGTGCTTGACGATCGTGGGCCGGGAGAGGGCGGAGACCAGCGGATAGCGGTCCATGTAGAGGGCATTGGCCTTGATCGCCGGGAGGCAGTACTCCTCGGCGAACTCGTCCTTGGCGTCGGCGACCTCCGCCTCCACCGCACCGCAGGCGAGCGCGCGCTTGCGGATGACGTCCAGGTCCTCGCCGCCCTGGCCGACGTCCACGGCAACGGCGATGACCTCGGCGCCCGTCTCCTCGGCGATCCAGCCGATGGCGACGGAGGTGTCCAGGCCGCCGGAGTAGGCGAGTACGACGCGCTCGGTCACGGGTTTCTCCTTACGGTGCGATGCGCTTTCCATGCGCTGATGGGTATAACTATGCACTGCTCCGTATGTTTCGTCAATAACTCGTGTGGGTGAGACTTTCCAGCAACGGAGATTGCAGAGCGGCCTACGATGCGACTATCGAGGCGCCCGAGCAGGGAGGTTTGACCCAACATGGCCGTGCGAGAGAAGCCCCGACAGGACTCGCCGGGCGCGCAAAGCGTGCGAAGCGCACAAGAAGCCCGAAACGCATCCCTGAAGGCTGCCGTCAAGCTCGCGGCATCAGTGATAGAGGGATTCAAGATCGAAGTAGTGGGGGACCGGGTCATCATGACGCCACAGAGCAGCGTCCAGAGCCTGACCATCTTCGAGGTTCGCGACGCCCTGCTGGCATCCGGCATCGCCAGGAAGCGCGTCCTGTCCGATGTCGAAATCACCTTCCCCGGCGAACCCGACCGCTGCCCGGACGTGTCGATCATCGAGGGCGAAGCCGTAGAGCCCCTCACGCACGAGGCCCTGCTGGCCGCCATCGAGATCGTCTCGTCGAAGAACGACAAGAACGACTACGCAGTCAAGACGTGGCAGTACGCCCACTTCGGCGTGCCCGTCTACCTGATCATCGATCCCTTCCGCGGCGAGTGCGACCTGCTCACCGAGCCCAGGGACGACGCCTACGCCTCACGCCGCACGTACAAGTACGGCGACACCATCACCTTCACCCTGGCCGATAGCACCGCGGTCGAGATCCCGACGGACACTTTCGACCGCAGGAAATAGCACCCTGCCCCGCCCGAAGCCGGGGTCCCGCACCCCCGATTTGGATCACAGCGCCGAACAGGCTATTTTCTTCTTGCACGCCCCGCCGGGAACGCCCGGGGGGAAACGGCACCGGGACGTGGCGCAGCTTGGTAGCGCACTTGACTGGGGGTCAAGGGGTCGTGGGTTCAAATCCCGCCGTCCCGACACGTGACGAAGGGCTTCGGAGCCAGGAGTGATCCTGTTCTCCGGAGCCCTTCGTCGTTCTCCGGGCACCTCACACCACCCGCACGCCCCCGCGGAAGACCGCCGTCACCGCGTGCACCGCCGCGATGTCGGCGAGGGGGTCACCGGCCACGGCCACGAGGTCCGCGTCGTAGCCCGGGGCCACGCAGCCCTTGTGGCAGGCCACGCCGCACACGCGCGCCGCCGTCGAGGTCGCCGCCCGCAGCGCCTCCAGCGGGGTGAAGCCGAGGTCCACCATCGCGGTGACGCTGTGGGGGTAGCCGCCGTGCGCCTTGGCGGGGAAGATCCCGGAGTCGCTGCCGCACGCCATGATCACGCCTGCCTGCCGCATCTCCTCCAGTCCCGCGGCCAGGCCGGGCAGCCGGCGGGCGACCGGCTCCGGCGGCGGGGGGCCGCCGGGCAGCGAGCCCAGGGTGAGGGAGGCGGCGACGCCCACGCGGGCCATCTCGTCGATCACCCGGCGGTCGTGGTCCACGCCGTCCTCGGTGACGAAGAAGCAGTGCTCGACCGAGTCGAAGCCGACGGCGACCGCGTCGGCGATGCCGGAGGCCGCGTGGGCGTGCGCGGTGATCGGCAGTTCGTGCCGGTACGCCTCGCGTACGGCGGCGCGCAGCTCGGCGTGCCCGTACTGCGCGCGGTACGGGTCGGAGCCGGGGGTCAGGTCGCCGCCGGTCACCATCACCTTCACCACGTCCACGCCGCGCTCGGCGCGCTCGCGCACCGCCGCGCGCATCCCCTCCACCCCGGCTGCCTCGCCGCCGAGGAACCAGCAGTGCCCGCCGGGCGTGGTGACCGGCGGGCCCGAGGCCAGCACCCGCGGCCCGGCGGTGGGGTCCTTCGCCGTCTCGTCGCGCAGCCGCAGCGCGAGATAGCCGCGGTCGCCGAGGTCCCGTACGGTCGTCACGCCCGCCGCCAGCGCGGCCCGGCCCGCCGCCCGCATGCGTGCCAGCAGTTCCTCGTCGTCGGCGCGCCGCAGCCGGCCCACCACGTCGTCGCTCGCGTCCAAGGCCAGGTGGACGTGGGTGTCCACGAAGCCGGGCAGCAGCGTGACCGGGCCGAGGTCGGTCAGCTCGGCCCCGGCGGGCGCCCGGCCGCCCGCGCGGACGTCGACGACGCGGCCGCCCTCCACCAGCACCAGCGGCCGCTCCACGAGCTCCGGCCCGGCCCCGTCGAACAGCGTGCGTGCGCGTAAGGCGAGCATGGCTCCTCCTGTCAGGGTGGTGGGTGACCCACCATCAGCTTCCCTGCGGCAGCCCGCCGTTACGCCGGACGTCATCAAGATTTCCCCGGCCGGGCACGAAGGAGCGCGGGCCGGTGAACCGGCCCGCGCTCCTTTCGCGTCAGCGTTCCTTCTGCGCCAGTCTCAGCAGGTGGTCCGCCAGGGCCTGGCCGCCCTTGGGGTCACGGCTGATGAGCATGACCGTGTCGTCGCCCGCGATGGTGCCGATGATCTCGTGCACACCGGCCTGGTCGATGGCCGAGGCGAAGAACTGCGCGGCGCCCGGCGGGGTGCGCAGCACCACGAGGTTGGCGGACGCCTCCGCCGAGATCAGCAGCTCGCCCGCCAGGCGGCCCATGCGGGCCTCCGTGGCGGACTCCCCCAGCGGGGCGCGGGGGGTGCGGTCGCCGCCCTCGGAGGGGACCGCGTAGATCAGCTCACCGCCGGTGTTGCGGATCTTCACCGCGCCCAGCTCGTCGAGGTCCCGGGAGAGGGTCGCCTGGGTGACGGACAGTCCGTCGTCGGCGAGCAGCTTCGCGAGCTGGCTCTGCGAGCGCACCGGCTGCCGCCCGAGGATGTCCACGATCCGGCGGTGGCGGGCGGTGCGGGTCTGCGGTACGGCCTGTCCGCCGTGGAACGGCTCGGCTTCCTGCGCCTCGGTCATCGTCTCGTCAGTCTCCGCATCGTCGTTCCCTTGGCCCCCGTCGGCCGGTCGCACGTGTCGCCCCGCCGCTCAAGCACCTCCGCCGGCGGCGGTGTCCAGGACCCCGGGCAGGGCCCGGAGGAACGTTTCCACCTCATCTTCGGTGATGATCAGCGGTGGGGCCAGCCGCACCACGTCGGGTGCGACCGCGTTCACCAGGAGCCCGGTGTCCTGTGCTGCTTGCTGCACCTTCGGTGCGAGGGGCTCGGAAAGGACAATACCCAGCAGCAGGCCCGAGCCACGGACGTGGTCGACGAGGGGGTGGGCGAGGGCGGCGATCCCGTCACGCAGCCGCTCCCCCGTCCGCTTCACCCGGTCCAGGATCCCCTCGGTCTCCAGGGTGTCCAGCACGGCCAGGGCGGCGGCGCAAGCGACCGGGTTGCCGCCGAAGGTCGAGCCGTGCTGACCGGGCGTCAGCAGGTCGGCGGCCGGGCCGAAGGCGAGGGTCGCGCCGATCGGCAGCCCGCCGCCGAGCCCCTTGGCGAGGGTGACCACATCGGGCTCGACGCCCTGCGCCTGGTGCTCGAACCAGTGGCCGGTGCGGCCGATACCTGTCTGGATCTCGTCCAGGACGAGCAGCGTCCCGGTGGCCCGGGTGATCTCGCGGGCGGCGGTCAGATAGTCCCGGGGCGGTACGACGACGCCGTTCTCGCCCTGGACCGGTTCCAGCACCACGAGCGCCGTGTCGGTGGTGACCGCGGCCCGGAGTGCCTCGGTGTCCCCGTAGGGCACATGCGTGACATCGCCCGGCAGCGGCAGGAACGGCTCCTGCTTGGCGGGCTGGCCGGTGAGGGCGAGGGCGCCCGTGGTGCGGCCGTGGAAGCCGCCGACCGCCGCGACCGTGTGCGTGCGGCCCGTACGCCGTCCGATCTTGAACGCGGCCTCGACGGCCTCCGCGCCGGAGTTGGCGAAGTAGACGCGGCCGGGGCGGCCCGCGAGGCGCAGGAGGCGCTCGGCGAGGGTGACGGTGGGCTCGGCGGTGAAGAGGTTGGAGACGTGGCCGAGGGTGGCGATCTGCTCGGAGACGGCGCGCACGACGGCCGGGTGGGCGTGGCCGAGGGCGTTGACGGCGATCCCGCCGACGAGGTCGAGGTAGGCCCGGCCGTCGGCGTCCCAGACGGTGCTGCCCGCGCCGCGCACGAGGGGGACGCGGGGCGTGCCGTAGTTGTCCATCAGAGCGCCCTGCCAGCGCCGGGTGAGCTCGGCGTTGCTCATGCTTCCCTCTCCTGGGGCTCGTCGGGTACGACCATGGTGCCGATGCCTTCGTCTGTGAAGATCTCCAGCAGGATCGAGTGCTGGACCCGGCCGTCTATGACGCGGGCGGTGGTGACGCCGTTGCGCACGGCGTGCAGGCAGCCCTCCATCTTGGGGACCATGCCGCTGGTCAGCTCGGGCAGCAGCCGCTCCAGCTCGCTCGCGGTGAGCCGGCTGATGACCTCGTCGCTGTGCGGCCAGTCCTCGTAGAGGCCCTCGACGTCGGTGAGGACCATCAGCGTCTCGGCGCCGAGCGCGGCGGCGAGGGCCGCGGCGGCGGTGTCGGCGTTGACGTTGAAGACGTGCCCCTCCGCGTCCGCGGCGTCGGCGCTGCGGGCGATGGAGGAGATGACCGGGATCCGGCCGTCGTCCAGCAGCGCCTGGACGGCCCCGGTGTCGACGCCGGTGATCTCGCCGACCCGGCCGAGGTCCACACGCTCGCCGTCGATGTGGGCGTAGTGCTTGGTGGCGGTCATGGTGTGGGCGTCCTCGCCGGTCATGCCGACGGCGAGCGGGCCGTGCCGGTTGAGCAGGCCGACAAGTTCGCGCTGCACCTGTCCGGCGAGCACCATCCGTACGACGTCCATCGCCTCCGGGGTGGTGACCCGCAGGCCCGCCTTGAACTCCGAGGTGAGGCCCATCCGGTCCAGCTGGGCGCTGATCTGCGGCCCGCCGCCGTGCACGACGACGGGGCGCAGGCCGGCGTGGCGCAGGAAGGCGACGTCCTGGGCGAAGGCCGACTTCAGCTCCTCGTCGACCATGGCGTTGCCGCCGAACTTGATGACCACGGTCTTACCGTGATGCCGCGTCAGCCAGGGCAGCGCCTCGATGAGGGTGCGGGCCTTGGGCAGGGCGGTGTGCTTGCGGGTGCCCGTGGCGGCGGGGCTCGCGGCAACAGGACCTGCGGCGTCCGGACCTACGGCGTCGGGACCTTTGGCATCGGGAAGGGTCATGAGGAGTACGCGCTGTTCTCGTGGACGTAGTCGGCGGTGAGGTCGTTGGTCCAGATGACCGCGCTCTCCTGGCCGGCGGACAGGTCGGCGGTGATCCGGATCTCGCGGTAGCGCATGTCGACGAGGTCGCGGTCCTCGCCCACGGAGCCGTTCTTGCAGACCCAGACGTCGTTGATCGCGACGTTGAGCCGGTCCGGGTCGAAGGCGGCCGCCGTGGTGCCGATCGCGGAGAGCACCCGGCCCCAGTTGGGGTCCTCGCCGTGGAGGGCGCACTTGAGGAGGTTGTTGCGGGCGATGGTCCGGCCGACCTCGACGGCGTCGGCCTCGGTGGCGGCGCCGACTACCTCGATGCGGATGTCCTTCGAGGCGCCCTCGGCGTCGCCGATGAGCTGGCGGGCGAGGTCGTCGCAGACGGTCCGCACGGCCTCGGCGAAGGCGTCGGGGGCGGGGACGACGCCGGAGGCACCCGAGGCGAGCAGCAGCACGGTGTCGTTGGTGGACATGCAGCCGTCGGAGTCGACCCGGTCGAAGGTGGTGCGGGTGGCGGCGCGCAGCGTCCGGTCGAGGGCGGGGGCGTCCACGTCGGCGTCGGTGGTGAGGACGACCAGCATGGTGGCCAGCCCGGGGGCGAGCATGCCCGCTCCCTTGGCCATGCCGCCGACGGTCCAGCCGTCGCCCTGGGCCACGGCGGTCTTGTGGACGGTGTCGGTGGTCTTGATGGCGATGGCGGCCTTCTCGCCGCCGTGCGGGGAGAGTTCGGCGGCGGCCTTGCCGATGCCGGGGAGCAGCTTGTCCATCGGCAGCCGGACGCCGATGAGGCCGGTGGAGGCCACCGCGACCTCGGCGGCGTCCACGCCGAGCACCTCGGCGGCCTTCTCGGCGGTGGCGTGGGTGTCCTGGAAACCCGCGGGGCCGGTGCAGGCGTTGGCGCCACCGGAGTTGAGGACGACCGCGCGGACCTGCCCGCCCTTGAGGACCTGCTCGGACCACAGGACCGGCGCGGCCTTCACGCGGTTGGAGGTGAAGACTCCGGCAGCGGCCAGGCGGGGCCCGGTGTTGACGACGAGGGCGAGGTCGGCGCCGCCGCTCTCCTTGATCCCGGCGGCGATGCCCGCCGCCGTGAACCCCTGTGCTGCGGTCACGCTCACGCTGTCTTCTCCTTCTCCGTGCCGCCGTGGGGGCGGCTGCTGGTGACGTTCTCGGCGGTGCCGGCCGCCCGTTCGCAGGGCGCCGCCCTGGTGAGCAGGACGGCCAGGGCGCGGCGGATGTGCGCGGCCCTGACGCGGCCTCATGGCGCCACTCCCGTGGCGGGGAGCCCCAGCTCCTCGGGGAGCCCGAGGGCGATGTTCATGCTCTGCACCGCGCCGCCCGCGGTGCCCTTGGTGAGGTTGTCGATGGCACTGACAACCACGATCCGGCCGGCCGCCGGGTCGTACGCGACCTGGAGGAGCGCGGCGTTGGAGCCGAGGACCGCGGCGGTGGAGGGCCACTGCCCCTCGGGGAGGAGGTGCGCGAACGGCTCGTCCCGGAACGCCTTGTCGTACGCGGCCCGCAGGCTCTCCGCCGTGACGCCGGGCCGGGCCTTGGCGCTGCACGTGGCGAGGATGCCGCGGGGCATGGGCGCCAGGGTGGGGGTGAAGGAGACGGTGACGGGCTCGCCCGCGGCCGCCGAGAGGTTCTGGATCATCTCCGGGGTGTGTCGGTGGCCGCCGCCGACGCCGTACGGGCTCATGGCGCCCATGACCTCGCTGCCCAGCAGGTGCGCCTTCGCGGCCTTGCCCGCGCCGGAGGTGCCGGAGGCGGCGACGATCACGGCCTCGGGCTCGGCGAGCCCGGCGGCGTAGGCGGGGAAGAGGGCGAGGGAGACGGCCGACGGATAGCAGCCGGGCACGGCTATTCGCCTGCTGCCGCGCAGTGCCTCCCGCGCGCCGGGCAGCTCGGGCAGGCCGTACGGCCAGGTGCCGGCGTGCGGCGAGCCGTAGAAGCGCTCCCACTCCCCCGCGTCCTTCAGCCGGAAGTCCGCGCCGCAGTCGACGACCAGCACCTGGTCGCCGAGCTCCGCGGCGACGGCGGCGGACTGGCCGTGGGGCAGCGCGAGGAAGACGACGTCATGCCCGGCGAGCGCCTCGGCCGAGGTCTCCTCCAGCACGCGCCCGGCGAGGGGCAGCAGGTGCGGCTGCACCGCGCCGAGCCGCTGCCCGGCGCTGGAGTGCGCGGTGAGGGCGCCGACGCGCACCTCGGGGTGCGCGAGCAGCAGGCGCAGCACCTCGCCGCCCGCGTACCCACTCGCTCCTGCCACTGCCGCACGGATTGCCATCGGGCCCCTCCTGGTCGATGGCATGACTATACGAAGTATTGAAGTTTTATGCAATGGTCCGGGGGGGCCGGTGAGAGCGCGCGGAGGTGAGCGCCGGGCACCGAACAGGCGCAAAATAGGCACGTGGGCGTCCGGCGTGTGTCGGTGGACCGTCTCCTGGCGCAGCCGTCGGGCCGCGGGCTGGTGGCGATCCCCCTCGTGCTGATCGTGGTGATCACAGTGGTGGACCTCCGCTCCGGGACGGACGTCCACCTCGGTCCGCTGCTGGTCATCGCGCCCGCCCTCACCGCCTCCTTCGCCGGGCCGCGGCTGACCGCCCTGATCGGGGCGCTGGCCGTCGCCGCGCAGGTCTTCATCGCCGTCTTCCACGGCGGGCTGGCCACGACCAACCACGTGGCGCAGATCATCGCCCTGACCGTGCTCTCCGCGGTGGGGGTGTTCGTCTGCGCCCTGCGGGAGCGGCGCGGCCGGGAGCTGAGCCGGGTGCGGTCGGTGGCCGAGACGGCGCAGCTGGCCCTGCTGCGGCCGCCGCCGCGCCGGATCGGGCCGTTGCGGGTGGCCTGGCTGTACCTGGCCGCCGAGGACGAGACCAGGATCGGGGGCGACCTCTTCGCGGTCGCCCGCGCCGCCCGCCCCGCCACCCGGGTGATCATCGGCGACGTCCGGGGCAAGGGCCTGGCCTCCATCGGCGAGGCGTCCGTGGTGCTGGGCGCGTTCCGCGAGGGCGCCCACCGCTACGCCACCCTGCCTGAGCTCGTCACCGCCCTGGAGGAGAGCGTCTGCCGGGACCTGGAGGAGGTCGCCGACACCGCGCACGACCCGGGCGAGCACTTCGTCACCGCCCTCGTGCTGGACATCCCGGACGACGGGACCCAGGCCGAGATGATCAGCTGCGGCCATCCGCCGCCGCTGCTGGTCCACGGCCCCGAGGTGACGGCGCTGCACCCCCACACCCCCACACCCCCGCTGGGCATGTGCGGACTGCCCGGACCGGGTCACCGCAGCGACCCCTTCCCCTTCGCCCCCGGCGACACGCTCCTGCTCTACACCGACGGGGTCATCGAGGCCCGCTCACCGGCCGGGGACTTCTACCCCCTCGTCGAGCGGCTCGACTCCTTCCCCGCCGCCGGACCGGAGTCGCTGCTGCGCCACATCCACCACGACCTGCTCTCCCACACCGGCGGGCAGCTCGCCGACGACACCGCCCTCCTGGCCATCGAGCGCGCCCCCGACCGCCACCCGCACCTGCCGCACGGGCAGGGCGGCGACGCCGGTTCCCGCCGCCACGGATATCCACCCGGACGGGCCGCGCGACCGTCATGATGTTGTCGGCCTCCACCCCGGCCGCGTGAAGCCCCGGACGTTTCGCTATTTGCGCAAGCACGAAACTGTAGGGTGCTGCCGTTCCACGGCCCGGTCACGGGCCGTTCCCACCGTGTCCCTTCTCCGAGCCGAGGGCCGTGACAGTGAACATGTCGCTCGCCGCCCGCCCCGTGAGCCGCAGCCGCCGCATGCGCCTGTGGGGCCACCTGTCACCGCTGTGGCGCCTGGACTGGATCATGCTCGGCGCCGTCGTGGCCCTGGGCTCGACCGGAGCGCTGCTGGCCTGGTCGGCCACCCGCTACCGCCAGGAGGCCCTCGGCGCCGACCCCGCCCTCTACCTCGAACGGCACCTGCTCAACCTGGCTCTCGGCCTGCTGCTGTGCGCCGCGGTCACCGCGGTCGACTACCGCAGGTCCCGCGGCTACGCCCCCGTCCTCTACGGCGCGGCCGTGCTGTTCCTCTTCACCGTGCTGACCCCGCTGGCCAGCACGGTCAACGGCGCGCACTCCTGGATCGTGCTGGGCGGTGGCTTCTCGCTCCAGCCGTCGGAGTTCGTCAAACCGGCCGTCGTGGTGATGCTCGCGGCGCTGCTGACCGAGGCGCGCGAGGCCCGGTGCGGCGAGGTCCCCCGCACCCGGCAGGTCGCGGCCTCGCTCGGCCTGGTCGCCGTCCCGGCGGCGGTCATCATGGCCAGCCACGAGCTGGGCACCAGCCTGGTGCTGGTCGCCATCACCGTGGGCCTGCTCTACGCGTCCGGCGTGCCGGGCCGCATCCTCGCCGTCCTCGGTGCCCTGGCCGCGGCGGCGGCCACCGCCGTCATCACCCTGCACCTGCTCAGCGCCTACCAGCTCAACCGCTTCGCGGCCTTCGCCGACCCGCACCTCGACCCCTCCGGGGTCGGCTACAACACCCAGCAGGCCCGGATCGCCATCGGCGCCGGCGGCCTGCTCGGCCAGGGCCTCTTCCACGGCGACCAGACCAACGGCGGCTTCGTCCCCGAGCAGCAGACCGACTTCATCTTCACCGTCGCGGGCGAGGAGCTCGGCTTCCTCGGCGCGGGCGCCGTGATCGCCCTGCTCGGCGTCGTGCTCTGGCGCGCCATGGCCATCGCCCGCCGCACCGAGGACATGTACGCCACGCTGCTGTGCGTGGGCATCGTCTGCTGGCTGGCCTTCCAGTCCTTCGAGAACATCGGCATGACCCTGGGGATCATGCCCGTCGCGGGCATCCCCCTGCCGCTGGTCTCGTACGGAGGCTCCTCGATGTTCGCCGTCTGCCTCGCCGTCGGACTGCTCCAGTCCGTCCAGCTCGTCACCACCCGGCCCCGCAGCCTCTGACGGTCCGGCCCGCCGGAGGGCGGACCCCTGTCGAGAGGGGGCCGGTCACGAGATATCTTGATGTCGAGCAATGTTACAGACGGACGTGGAGCGGAGCACCCGGTGACTGACTCGACCATCATCTATACGCACACCGACGAGGCCCCGGCCCTGGCGACGTATTCGTTCCTGCCCGTGGTCCAGGCCTACGCCTCGACGGCCGGTGTCACTGTGGAGACCCGTGACATCTCCCTGGCCGGGCGGATCATCGCCGGTTTCCCCGAGTACCTCGAAGAGGGCCAGCGGATCGAGGACGCCCTCGCCGAGCTCGGCGAGCTGGCCAAGACGCCCGGTGCGAACATCATCAAGCTGCCGAACATCTCGGCCTCGATCCCGCAGCTGAAGGCGGCCGTCGCCGAGCTCCAGCAGCAGGGCTACGCGCTGCCGGACTACCCGGACGACCCGAAGACCGACGAGGAGCGCGACATCCGCGCCCGCTACGACAAGGTCAAGGGCAGCGCCGTCAACCCCGTGCTGCGTGAGGGCAACTCCGACCGCCGCGCCCCCGCCTCGGTCAAGAACTACGCCAAGACCCACCCGCACCGCATGGGCGCGTGGACGGCCGACTCCAAGACCAACGTCGCCACCATGGGCGCCGACGACTTCCGCTCCACCGAGAAGTCCGCGGTCGTCCCGGCGGACGGCTCGCTGCGCATCGAGCTGGCGGGCGCGGACGGCAGCACCACCGTGCTGCGCGAGTCCGTCCCCGTCCTCGCGGGCGAGGTCGTGGACGCGTCGGTGATGCGCGCGGCCGCGCTGCGCTCGTTCCTCACCGCGCAGATCGCCCGCGCCAAGGCCGAGGGTGTGCTCTTCTCCGTGCACCTGAAGGCCACGATGATGAAGGTCTCCGACCCGATCGTCTTCGGCCACGTGGTGCGCGCCTTCTTCCCGAAGACGTTCGCGGCGTACGGCGAGACGCTGGCCGCGGCCGGCCTGAGCCCGAACGACGGCCTCGGTGGCATCCTCAAGGGCCTGGACGCGCTGCCCGAGGGCGACGCGATCAAGGCGTCCTTCGACGCCGAGCTCGCCGAGGGCCCGGCCCTGGCCATGGTCGACTCCGACAAGGGCATCACCAACCTGCACGTCCCGAGCGACGTCATCGTCGACGCCTCCATGCCGGCGATGATCCGCACCTCCGGCCACATGTGGGGCCCGGACGGCCAGGAGGCCGACACCCTCGCCGTCCTCCCGGACAGCAGCTACTCCGGTGTCTACCAGGCCGTCATCGACGACTGCCGCGCCAACGGCGCCTTCGACCCGTCGACCATGGGCTCGGTGCCCAACGTCGGTCTGATGGCGCAGAAGGCCGAGGAGTACGGCAGCCACGACAAGACCTTCGAGATCGCCGCCCCGGGCACCGTGCGGGTCGTCGACGCCGCGGGCAACGTCGTGCTGGAGCAGCCGGTCGCCGAGGGCGACATCTTCCGCATGTGCCAGGCCAAGGACGCGCCGATCCAGGACTGGGTCAAGCTCGCCGTCACCCGCGCCCGCGCGACCGGCGCCCCGGCCGTGTTCTGGCTCGACGAGACCCGCGCGCACGACGCGAAGCTCATCGAGAAGGTCCGCACCTACCTCGCCGACCACGACACCGAGGGCCTGCGGATCGAGATCATGTCGCCGGTCGAGGCGACCAAGTTCTCCCTGGAGCGCATCCGCCGGGGCGAGGACACCATCTCGGTCACCGGCAACGTGCTCCGTGACTACCTCACGGACCTCTTCCCGATCCTCGAGCTGGGCACGAGCGCGAAGATGCTCTCTGTCGTCCCGCTGATGAACGGCGGCGGCCTGTTCGAGACCGGTGCCGGTGGCTCCGCGCCCAAGCACGTCCAGCAGCTCGTCAAGGAGAACTACCTGCGCTGGGACAGCCTGGGCGAGTTCTTCGCCCTCGCGGCCAGCTTCGAGCACCTCGCCCAGACCACGGGCAACGCGCGCGCCCAGGTGCTCGCCGACACCCTGGACCGCGCGACCGCGACCTTCCTCGACGAGGACAAGTCGCCGAGCCGTCGCCTGGGTGGCATCGACAACCGCGGCAGCCACTTCTACCTGGCGCTGTACTGGGCCCAGGAGCTGGCCAAGCAGACCGACGACACGCAGCTCGCGGAGGCGTTCGCGGCCCTGGCCAAGTCGCTGACCGAGCAGGAGCGGACGATCGTCGACGAGCTCATCGCGGTGCAGGGCCAGCCGGCCGACATCGGCGGCTACTACCAGCCTTCGCCGGAGAAGGCGGCGGCCGTCATGCGGCCGAGTGCCACGTTCAACGCGGCACTCGCGATTCTCGGCTAGTCCGAGGGGGCTTTTGAATCCGCCCTGGTCGGCCTTCGCGCCGGCCGGGGCGGATTTCTTTTGGCGCGCGCCATCTGCCGCCTGCGGCGGGCTTGTTCCCCTGCCCCGCCCCTTCCCGGCTGCGTCTGATGTGCGGCTCCGCCGCGTGGGGGGCTGCGCCTGCGGCGCTTTGTTCCCCAGCCCCGCCCCTTCCCGAAACTGGGGCTGCCGCCCCAGACCCCGCAACACGCTTCGCGCGTTGTCCTCAAACTCCCCCAGCTACCGCTGGGAGGTGCCC
This sequence comes from Streptomyces sp. NPDC001407, assembly GCF_042895325.1. NCBI lineage: Bacteria > Bacillati > Actinomycetota > Actinomycetes > Kitasatosporales > Streptomycetaceae > Streptomyces > Streptomyces sp. NPDC001407. Next base: position 7,717 of record NZ_JBIAWF010000009.1, on the reverse strand, counting down.
CCAACGGGCTGTTGTTGCCCGGAACGGGCGAGAGCTGAGCGGTCCGGTCGCTGCGGGCCGGTGGGGGCTGGTCGCGCAGTTCCCCGCGCCCCTTACGGGGCGCGGTACCGCACGGGACTTCGACAAGACCGCTCAGTACCCCGCCGGACGCACCAGCCCCGTCTCGTACGCGAAGACCGTCGCCTGGGTGCGGTCGCGCAGGCCCAGTTTGACCAGGATGCGGCTCACGTGGGTCTTCACCGTCTGTTCCGCCACCACCAGGCGCTCGGCTATCTCCCCGTTCGACAGGCCCTGGGCCACGAGGGACAGGACCTCGGTCTCGCGTTCCGTCAGGCCGCCGACGCGGTCCTTGAGCGGGGCCCGGGGTGTGCCGGTCATCCGGGAGAACTCGGCGATCAGGCGCTTGGTGATGTTCGGGGCGAGCAGTGCGTCGCCCGCCGCCACCACGCGTACGGCCTGGGCGAGTTCGGCCGCGGAGGCGTCCTTGAGCAGGAAGCCGGACGCGCCCGCGCGCAGCGCCTCGTAGACGTACTCGTCGAGGTCGAAGGTGGTCAGGACCAGGACCTTGACGGCGGCGTCCGGGCCGGTGACGCGGCGGGTCGCCTCGATGCCGCCGAGGCCGGGCATCCGGATGTCCATCAGGACGACGTCGGGGGCGAGTTCGGCGACCTTGGCGACGGCGTCGAGGCCGTCCACGGCCTGGCCGACGACCTCGATGCCGGGTTCGGCGTTCAGCAGCACCGTGAATCCCTGACGGACCATCATCTGGTCGTCGGCTATCAGGACGCGGATCGTCGTCATGAGGTGTCCTCAACGGGCTCGGCGGGGGGCTGCGTGGGCAGGAGCGCGGTCACTTCCCAGCCGCCGTCGGGGGTGGTGCCGGTGGCCAGTTCGCCCCCTAGCATCGCAGCGCGCTCGCGCATGCCGAGCAGGCCCTGGCCTGTGCCCGGCGAGGGCGGGGCGGTGCGGTCCGGCGGGCTGTTGGCGACCCGTACCGTCAGACCGGTCCGCCGGTAGCCGATCTCCACCCGGACCTCGGCGCCGGGCGCGTACCGCATCACGTTGCTGAGCGCCTCCTGCACGATGCGGAACGCCGACAGCTCGACGCCCGGCGACAGCGCGCGCGGTGCGCCGGTGGTCTCGGTGACGACCGTCAGGCCGGCGGCGCGGACGTTGCCGACCAGCTCGTCCAGCCGGTCGAGGGTGGGCTGCGGGGTGTGCCGTACGCCGTCCGCCGGGGTGTCCTCGGAGCGCAGCACGCCCAGCACGCGGCGGAGTTCGGTGAGCGCCTCGACCGCGTTCTGGCGGATGCCGACGAGGTTCTCCTTGAACTCCTCGGAGGGGTTCTCGACCAGGTGCGGGGCGACCTGCGCCTGGATGGAGATGACCGACATGTGGTGCGCCACGACGTCGTGCAGCTCGCGGGCGATCCGGTTGCGCTCCTCCAGGAGGGTGCGCCGGGCCCGCTCCTCGGCGGTGAGCTCCTCCTGCACGACCAGTTCCGTACGGGCCACTTGGCGGCCGCGCATCGAGGCGCCGACCAGCACGGCGGCCACGAGGGAGGCGGTGGTCAGGAGCGGGTCGTCGACGACCCCGCCCCGGGGTACGGCACAGGCCAGGCTCGTCAGCACGCTGATGACCAGCATCTCGACGGCGACCCGGGGGCGGAGCCGCAGCGCCGCGAGGAACAACACCTGGGTGTAGAGAGCGAGTCCGGGACCGGCCCAGGGGGAGCGCACCGACGCGCCCAGGGGGAAGGGGTCCGTGGTCACGACGACGGCGACCATGACGGCCGTCGACGTCCACCAGGCCAGGACCGGCCGGAAGAGCGCGACGACGGGCCCCGCCACCAGGATCAGGGCGAGCAGGACCAGCACGGGGCGGCTGCCCGTGCGGTAGCCGGTGAGGAACTGATTGACCGTCGGGATGCCCAGGCACAGCGCGACGAGCACGAGAGGCACGGCGATGGCGGGGCGCCAGTCGAGCCAGCGCGGCTGTGCTGTGCGTGGCAGGGCACCGGGTATCGGCCACAGGTCCTCGCGGAGTGTGCGCGGCGCGGCCTTCAGGGCCGCGGTCAGGCGCTTCATCGTGTCCCCCTCAATTCAAGATCAACTTTAGGCGGGCGTGCGGCGGGAGGTGAGCCCGCCGTCGGCGCGGTCCGGGCAGCGGGGGTCCGGCGGCCTTGTTCGTACGTGCGGAACGCCGCCCAGCAGATCAGCAGCGCCACCCCGAACACCGGCAGCCACAGCAGGCGGGCGAGTATCCAGCCCGGACCGTCCGGGAGGGTGTGCAGGCCGGGCAGGGCGTCGCCCGTGAGCAGGCCCGTCGCGGAGACCGCCATCATCGCCGTCTGGTGCCAGAGGAAGATCGTCATCGCGGAGAGGTTGACCAGCGCCACCGCCGCCCAGGCGGCGGGCCGGGCGAGCGCCCGGCGCAGCGGGCCGAGGAGCAGCAGGGCCGCGCCGCTCTGGGCGAGTCCGAAGGTGACGGCCGCGAGGGTGGGCGGGCTGAGGTTGGATATCGCGGCGCCGGGGACCCCGACCATGGCCGCGGGGTAGCCCGCGAACAGCACGAGCAGGGCCGTGGCGGCGGCCCCGCCGAGCAGCAGCGCCCAGCCGGTCGCCCGGCCCCCGGCGCGGCCGCGGGCCCAGGCCGCGCCCAGGCAGTACGGGACCAGCCAGCCGGCCGCCACATTGATCCAGCCGAGCCAGGCGGGCCCGCCCAGGCCGAACCGGACGGCGTCGACGAGCAGCACGACGGCGAACGGCCACAGCGGGTGCAGCCTCGCGACGAGCGGGGTCGCCGCCGTCAGCGCGGCGAGGACCAGCAGGAACCACAGCGGGGACAGCACCAGCTTGACCAGCGTCTGCACGGTGTCCAGGCCGACCCCGGAGGCGAGCATCCCGCCCGCCGCCGCGGCCCACACCACCAGCAGGGCGGCGACCGGCCGGAAGAGCCGGGCCAGCCGGGCGCGGAGCCACTGGCCGTACGTCTCTCCCCGGGCCGCGGCCGAGGCATGGCCCCGTGCCCCGACCCGGCCGCCCACCAGGAAGAACACCGCGAGGGTCTGGACCACCCAGGACACCGGCGCCAGCCCGGGCATGAAGGGGAGCGGGCTGGCGGTGCGCACCGTGCCGCTGTCGGCGACGAGGGCGGTCACCAGCCAGTGGCCGAGCACGACGCCGAGGATGGCGAAGGCGCGCAGGGCGTCGACGGCGCGGTCGCGGCCGGGCGGGGTGGCGGCGTCGATCCGCCGGACGAGGTCACGCATGACGGCCTTCCCGGTAAGGGAGTTCCCCGGAGGCGATCCGGGCGATGTTCTTCAGGGCGGTGGAACCGGGCTTGAGGTAGTCGCTGTGGCCGCCGTCGCCCGCGTCGAAGACCCGGGCGCCGAACTCCGGGGAGACCGGGTCCGTCCCGAAGCCGACCGTGGCGAAGGGCAGGTCGAGCCGGCCGTGCGGCACGTCGGCGATCCAGTCGTCGGCGCCCCGGCCCGCCCAGACCGCCGCCCGGGTGCGCAGCGCGGCGACGTCGGTGGCACCGGTGCCGGGGCTGCCGTAGAGGACGATGTTCCCGACGTCCAGGCCGGGCGCGGCCCGCCCGCAGACCACCGAGCCGTAGGAGTGGCACACGAGGGAGGTCCGGGCGGCGGGCTTGAGCGCGCGGAGCTGCTTCACGAAGGCGCGCAGCGCGGTCGCGCCGTCCTCGGCCCGCCCCGGGGTCAGGACGTCCGTGCTGATCGTTTCCGGCGTCCTGTACCCGAGCCAGGCCACGACGGCGGCCCGGTCGCCCAGCTCGTGGCGGAGTGCCGTGGCACCGGCCCGGAAGCGTTCGTAGGTGTCGAGGTTGGTGTCCGAGCCCGGCACGAGGACGGCGATGCGATCGGCCCGGGACAGGTCGCCGAAGATCTCGACGGTGCGGCCGCCGTCGCGGCCGTCGAAGGAGAGGAAGTGACGCGCCGGGTCCGCCATGGCGCGCAGCGCGGCGGCCCGCTTGCGGTCGCCGTGCGCCTCGGCCGCCCGTTCGGCCGCCTCGACGCCGCTCCGGCCGGCGGCGTACCGCTCGGCGAGCGCGTCCGGCGCGGCGGTCCGCAACGGGGCGAGGGCGGCGGGGGCCGGTGCCGGTACGGCCGCGGGGCGGGCCATGCCCGACACGGGCACCGCCACCGAGGCGGCGACGAGCGCGGCGAGGAGAGTGCGACGCAGTCGGCTGCGAGGCGTCATGGCGGGAGGTCCCTTCCGTACCGGATGCCGGTCGTGCATCCGGTAGGGAAGTTATGGATCAGGCCGTGTGGTCGGCGTCCCACCACGGAGCCCACTTCGGCGTAGCTCCCCGGTATGACGGGTAGGGGTTCGCAGCTCGCGCGTCTTCCGCTCCCGTGAATAGCCGGACCCTACAAAACCCGCACGCCGGACTCCGTGGATCACCGCATCCGGACGGTCGCGTTCCCCCTGACAGAGTGGCTGATGAGCCGATCTCCTTCCGCGGCCTCTGCGCGTGAGGAGTTGTATCTCTACGACAAATGGGGGTTCAGTCCATGAGTGCCGAGAGCAAGGACGTGGTGGTCACCGGTCTCGGGGCCACGACACCGCTGGGCGGGGACGTCGCCTCGACGTGGTCGGCGCTGCTGGCCGGGCGGTCGGGGATCAGCGCCATCGAGGAGGAGTGGGCGGCCGGCCTGCCGGTGCGGATCGCGGGCAGGCTCGCGGTCGAGCCGACCGAGGTCCTGGACCGCGTACAGGCCCGCCGCATGGACCGCTGCGAGCAGATCGCGCTGGTCGCGGCGCGCGAGGCGTGGGCGGACGCGGGGACGCCGGAGGTGGATCCGGAGCGCCTGGCCGTGGTGATCGGTACGGGCACGGGAGGCGCCCTCACCCTGCTCGGCCAGGACGACGTCCTGGAGGCGTCCGGGGTGCGGAAGGTCTCCCCGCACACCGTCCCGATGCTGATGGCGAACGGCCCCGCGGCCTGGGTCAGCATCGAGCTGGGGGCGCGCGGCGGCGCGCACACCCCGGTCAGCGCCTGCGCGTCCGGGGCCGAGGCGATAGCGATGGGTCTCGACCTGATCCGCCTCGGCCGGGCCGACGTGGTCGTCGCGGGCGGCACGGAGGCGTGTGTCCACCCGCTGCCGCTGGCGGGGTTCGCGCAGGCCAAGGCCCACTCGACGCGCAACGACGACCCACAGCGGGCGTCACGGCCCTTCGACGTCGACCGGGACGGCTTCGTCATCGGCGAGGGCGCGGTCGTGGTCGTCCTGGAGCGCGCCGACTTCGCTGCCGCCCGCGCGGCCCGGCGGCACGCCCGCCTCGCCGGGGCCGGTGTGACCTCGGACGCCCACCACATCACCGCCGCCCACCCCGAGGGCCAGGTGCGCGCCATGCGGATGGCCCTGACCACGGCCGGGCTGTCGCCGCTGGAGATCGACCACGTGCACGCGCACGCCACATCCACGCCCAAGGGCGACCTGGTCGAGGCCGAGTCGGTCACCGAGGCCATCGGCGTGCACCCGACCGTGACCGCGACCAAGTCGATGACCGGCCACCTCTTCGGTGCCGCCGGGGCGATGGGCGCGCTCGCCTCGGTCCTCGCGGTGCGCGAGGGGGTGATCCCCGCGACGCGGAACCTCGACAGGCTCGACCCGGCCGTGAAGCTCGACGTGGTCACCGGCCTGCCGAGGCAGGGCGCGGTGCGGGCGGCTCTGACGAACTCGTTCGGCTTCGGCGGCCACAACGCGTCGCTCGTCTTCACCTCCGCTTCGTAGACCGCTCGCCCCGCCCCGGCGGCGCGGTCACCAGCCCGCGCCGGCCGGCTGCTTCGTGGTGACGTTGACGCGGTTGAAGAGATTGGTCAGGCCGATCCACAGGGTCAGGCCCGCGAGCTGCTTCTCGTCGTAGTGCCGGGCGGCCTCGGCCCAGACCTGGTCCGGCACCGGGTCGGGCCGGTCGCTGAGCCGGGTGGCGCACTCGGCGAGGGCCAGCGCGGCGCGCTCGGCGTCGGTGAAATAGGGGGTGTCCCGCCAGACCGCCACGGCGGCGAGCCGCTCCTCGCTCTCGCCCGCCTTCCTGGCGTTCTTCACTCCCCCGTCGACGCAGTAGCCACAGCCGTTGATCTGACTGACCCGGAGGTGGACGAGGTCGAGCGTCACCTCGGGCACGCCGCCCTTCTTGGCCGCCTTCATCACGCTGAGGACGGCCGGCAGGGCCTCGGGGATGACCGTGGCGGGGTTCTGCATCCGTGCTTCCATGACGCGTCTCCTGTTTTCTCGCTTCTCGTGTCACACCGACGGCCTTCCATCCGTCAAAGCGCTGACGGATCGCGACGGGAGAATGTGACACATGACGGAGAAAGAGCTGCTGGCCGAGCGTTTCGAGGCCCACCGCACCCACCTTCGCGCGGTGGCCTACCGGATGCTCGGCTCGCTGAGCGAGGCCGACGACGCCGTGCAGGAGGCATGGCTGCGGCTCAGCCGCTCGGACGCCGACAGCGTCCAGAACCTGGGCGGCTGGCTGACCACCGTCGTCGGCCGCGTGTGCCTGGACATGCTGCGCTCCCGCACGTCGCGCGGCGAGGAGCCGCTGGAGGGCCGGGTGCCCGACCCGATCGTCGACAGCCCGGACGGCATCGACCCCGAGCACCAGGCCCTCCTCGCCGACTCGGTCGGGCTGGCCCTGCTCGTCGTCCTGGAGACGCTGGCACCCGCGGAACGGCTCGCGTTCGTGCTGCACGACATGTTCGCCGTGCCGTTCGACGAGATCGCCCCGATGGTCGGACGCACCCCGGCGGCGGCCCGCCAGCTGGCCAGCCGGGCGCGCCGCCGGGTACGCGGCTCCGCACCCGCGCCCGACAGCGACCTCACCCGGCAGCGGCAGGTCGTGGACGCCTTCCTCGCCGCGTCCCGCGGCGGCGACTTCGACGCGCTCGTCGCGGTGCTCCACCCGGACGTCGTCCTCCGCGCGGACACGGGCGCGGGCGCCCCGCAGGAAGTAGTCGGCGCGGCGGCCGTCGCCGGCCGGGCCCTCATGTTCCAGCGCCTCTCCCACTTCGCCCGTCCGGCGCTGGTGAACGGCTCCATGGGCATCGTGACCGATGTGGACGGTACCCCGATGGCAGTCATGGGCTTCACGATCGTGGACGGCAGGGTGCGGACGATCGACATCTTGGCGGATACGGAGAGGTTGCGGGGGCTTTCGCTATAGGACTCGCGGTTGCCGGGGGCGGGTCGCGCCTGCTTTTCCCTTGCCCGCCCCTTTCCCGGCCGCGTCTGATCTGCGGCTCCCCCGCGCGGGGCTCCGCCCCGGCCTCCCCGGGTGCGGGTGGGTGGGCGCCTGCGGCGCGTTGTTCCCCTATCCCGCCCCTTCCCGAAACTGGGGCTTCGCCCCAGACCCCCTGACCGCGCTGACGCGCGGTGTCCTCAAGCGCCGGACGGGCTGAATGGTGCACCCGGGAACGGGAGTGCTGCCCCCGACCCCGGTGTGCGGGCTCGTTGCCGCCTGCGGCGGGAGCGGCCTGCGGCCGCGTCCTCAAACTCCCCCAGCTACCGCTGGGAGGTGCCCCCAACGGGCTGAATTGCGTGCCCCGAAGCCGGGGCCCCGCAACACGCTTCGCGTGGTGGCGCGGCGCACCCGGGCTGAATGAGCGCCCCGGACGGGCGAAAAGAAGGGCGCACCCCGCAGCCCGCACTTGCTCTCCGGTGGGAGGGGGTGGGGTCGGAGGGTGG